>JAESSU010000534.1 GCA_016763955.1 Phycisphaeraceae bacterium
GTAAGCGGCATAAAAGCAACCAATGACAAGGTCGCCAACTGTTCCTGTTGCTTTGTAACCGGGGTACACCGATGCCATCATTTCGAGAAAAATGCTTCCGTATCCCTCAACGAGCATATTCAAGATTCCCGCTAAACCAAGGGCGATTGCGAATCCAAGCCCACCTGTGATTGCTGCTGCTGCGATATTAAATTTCATCTCTTTGCTCCTTCAATTGAACGGACAGGGAGGGATTCGAACCCTCGATACACCGAAGTGTATACTAGTTTTCGAGACTAGCGCATTCAACCGCTCTGCCATCTCTCCGGTTGATCCTATTTTTCGAGCGTGTCATTTTCGCTGCTAAACAGTAGATGTCAAATCGCCAATTGGATTCTCCTTTGCATCATAAAACATTATATCAGGAGCTATGAGACACTACCGTCACATTAAGATAGACAAACTTAGTCAGCTTTAGCAGTCCAGGACGTATCGCCTCGGAGCACCCGCAAGGTCACTGGCAAGTTAAAATGCATGTCCTCTTCGACAACGTAAAACTCTTCTACCTCGCCACCATATGTATCGAGCAATTCAGACACAATCTCTTGCACCAAATGCTCAGGCGCAGAAGCACCGGCCGTAATGACGACGGTCTGATCAGCCTCAAACCATTGATGATCCAACTCGGATTTGTCATCAATGAGCTTGGCAGGCGTCCCATTCTGGTGAGCAATTTCCATAAGGCGAACTGAATTGGAACTGTTTTGCGAGCCGATCACCAAGACAAAATCTGCATCTGAGGCACCACTGCGAATCGCATCTTGGCGGTTGGTCGTTGCGTAGCAAATATCTTCAGATGGCGGGATTTTGGCGTTGGGGTATTTCTTTTGAATCGCACCGATGATTCGCTGAGCATCATCACGGCTCAGTGTTGTCTGGGTGATGTAAGCGATTTTATCATCAAGTGTGAAGGGCAAATTCTCGACATCTTCGGGGGACTCGACAATGGTGATCGCATCAGGAGCTTCGCCAATCGTGCCTTCCACTTCATCGTGGCCGGCATGTCCAATGAGCAAAATTTTATAACCTTGCTTGGCATAACGAATCGCTTCCATGTGGACCTTGGTAACAAACGGGCAGGTCGCGTCAATTAGGGTACAACCGCGACCTTTGGCGGCATTTCGCACAGCGGGGGGCACGCCATGGGCGCTAAAGACCACTGTGGAATCAGCAGGCACTTCATCAATGGTGTCAACAAAGACCACGCCCTCCTTAATGAACTGATCGACGACGTGGCGGTTGTGGACGATTTCGTGATAGACGTAAAGTGGCGTGCCAACGATCTTGAGCGCTTCTTCGACGGTTTGAATCGCCATGTTCACGCCCGCACAAAAGCCACGCGGATTAGCAAGCAGGATTTTCATAAGGTTTGTTCCCTGTTTATGGTGCAATATATCGAATTTACTATCATAGCTGGTTTAGGAGTTGGCTGATAGTGGTTACAACTGTGAGTCTGGTCAAACGCATCTGCCCCCTGTCTTGGCAGGACATGCGTTTGCCCTGATCTGCAAAGCCAAAAATGACAGCTAGGCTTGGGTTGGGTTACAATGGCGGGCTATGACCACATTGCCCATCACAACACGATTTGCTCCCTCCCCCACTGGTGCCTTACATGTCGGCGGTGCTCGCACGGCATTGTTCGCATGGGCCTATGCCAAGCAGCATGGCGGCAAATTTATTATCCGTATTGAAGACACCGACCAAAAACGCTCAAGCCCGCAATCCACAAAAGGGATTCTCCAAGACCTCCAATGGCTCGGACTTAATTGGGATCAAGGGCCAAACCCCGATGCAACCGACCCCTATGCAGACCAAATCGGCGAGCAGGGCCCCTACTTCCAATCACAGCGACTGGACATTTACAATAAACACATCAACACACTCGTCGAGCAAGGCTTGGCCTATGAAGACGATGGGGCAATTCGCTTTCGCATGGACAAGGACATTGCCTTTACCGATGCGGTCTATGGCGACATTAAATTTGCAGCGGCTGACCTTGAAGATTTTGTCATCCGCAAAGCTGATGGCTTTCCAACTTTCCACTTAGCGGTGGTGGTTGATGATGCGTTAATGAATGTCACCCATGTCATCCGTGGCCAAGAGCATTTAATTAACACCTCTAAGCACGTTGCCCTGCTTGATGCGCTGGGCTTTGCTCATCCGACTTATGCACACACGCCCTCGATTATGAATCCTGATGGTTCAAAGATGTCCAAGCGTGATAAAGCAAAGGTTGCACGCAAAGCTGCCAAGGAGGCCAAGCTCACGAGCATGGGGGGTGACGACGATGCATTTACTGAATTTTTGGACAAAAAAAACGACGACATGAAGTTTACCCTTGCCATTGCTAGGCTTTTGGAGCTTGAGTTACCAGAGATTAACGTTTCTGACTTTCGTGATTCGGGCTATCTACCTGCTGCACTGCTAAACTATATTGCGCTGTTAGGTTGGAATCCGGGTGATGATATTGAGCAATTCGACATGGCATTTTTAGTTGAAAAATTTGGCCTTGGGCGCATTGGTAAATCCAATTCCAAATTTGATCGCACCAAGTTGCGGAGCTTCAATACTGATGCCATTGGCAATTTAGACAGCGAAACTTTTAGCAAGTTACTTCGCAAACAACTCAGCGATCACCATCCGCAGTACAACAATCTCATTGAAGATTCGACGCGTTTCGCAGCATTTTGCGCCGCCTATCAACCCCGTGCTCACACGTTAGATGAAGTGGCTACGCTCGGTCATTTCTTTGTGGCTGACAATGATGCCATTGTGTACAACGAAAATGACAAAGCGACCAAAAAGAACCTGCTTAAAAATGAGGGTAAGGGTCTTAAAACACTCGCGGAGTTTGCAGTTGAACTCGCAAAGCTTGAACCTTGGAGCGGCGAAGCGGGACATGACCTCATTAAAAACTATTGTGATGCCCGCGAAATGAATATGGGGCAAGTCGCCCAGCCGTTGCGCATTGCCCTTAGTGGCACCACGGTCACGCCGGACATGGCCTTGACCTTGGACATCATGGGTAAGTCAGACACGCTTAAACGCATTGAACGCTGCTTAAGTACTTTCCAATCTCAATAAAAAAATTACGCGCAAGGAATCAACACGCATGCAATATTGGCTAATTAAAACCGAGCCTGGAACGTGGAGTTGGGATGACCAACTTAACGCGAAAAACCAAACTGAACCTTGGGACGGCGTGCGAAACTATCAAGCAGCAAACAACATGAAAGCGATGCAAATCGGCGACCGTGCGTTTTTCTATCAC
>JAESSU010000535.1 GCA_016763955.1 Phycisphaeraceae bacterium
GTCAAATTCTTGGCTTCATGGAACAATGCGAGTAAGCTATCTCCAATGGGCGGAACTGTTTTATTCCGGTTTTCAATAAATAGTAATTAGCCCCGGGGTGTGTGGAGATCGCTATCGCTCCAAATCGGAGGACAGCTGAGAGATGCTAATCAACTGTTAGAGCCAAAAGGAATGTTTAATGTTAGAACCATTGGATATGTCTAATTTCAACGAGACGGATGTTAGGGAAGAAATTCTCACGCCGCTAATCCGACGCATGGGCTATCAATCTGGCACTAAAAACACTGTAATTAGAGAGCAATCACTCCGTTACCCACGAGCGTATATAGGAAGGAAAAAAAATAGCGACCCACTATTCAGAGGCAAGGCTGATTATATTCTTGAAGCTGGCGGTACAGTACGTTGGGTTATTGAAGCAAAAGCACCTGATGTCGAAATCGGAATTGATTCAATTGAACAGGCTTATACGTACGCAAACCATCCTGAAGTTCGTGCTGTATTTTTTGTTCTCTCTAATGGGAAACAGTTTTCTGTATATCAAACTAATCAGGGGCCTAAACAGAAACCTGTCTTGGAATTTGAATATGAAGAATTAAATACAATGCTGGGCAAATTAATCAACCTACTTGGTCCAGACGCTCTCCTTAGAGATCACCCAAGCATCGTGCCTGATCTCGGCAATCCACTGGGGCTAGGATTGCGATCAGTAGCACGTATCGCAAATGGGTTAATTCGTTATGAAGAAAACAGTTTAGACAATAAAATTCTCAACGAACTGCAAACTAGTATCACTGATGGAGCAGTTGAACGTAACGATACTGGTCAAATGATCGCATTTCTCAAAACACGTAGCCCCATACAATCATTGCAGAAGTTGAACGAGCGACTAGGTCTAGCGTCGTTTGAAATGACTAGCACAGACGAGCAAATATCAAGTGCCCAAGAAAAGCCGACGACCTTTGTGTATAACAACACGCTGGTTCTCCCGAAAGGTGAAAAGTTGCTCGATATAAATACATGGTCGTCAATAGAATTACCAGCCAATATATCATGTCATGTTATCGCAACCGCTGAAGGCGTGCTCGAAGGCAACAAGTTTTCTGGCCGTTTCAGTACCGAAATGAACTATATACAAGCCAGCATAAAGGTCCTAATGTCTGGTACTTTTGAGATTTCCTTGGCATAATTAAACATTCGGAATCATATCCCCACCAGTCATTAGTAACCCAACGACAACCAATCAATCAACCTATCACCACGCCTGCATAACCCACGACGCGGGTGTTGTCGTTGGTGATTTGGCCGGAGTGAGATTGAGCGATGAGTTGGGGGTTGAGCTTGCTGCTTGCTTCTAAGGCTTTCATGATGGTGACGGCGGGGCGCATGCCGCACATGCTGATCTGATTATTTTGGCAAGTATCAAAAAGCAATCGGGCATCGCCGGTGCACATCGCATTTAAAGCCAGCTTGTCTTTCGCTTGATTAAGTTCCGCATTATCAAAATGATTCATGTCACTGGAAATCACCAGTAGCGGAGGCGTATCCATCGTGACAATGAGCTTGGCAATCGCGTGACCAAAATCCTCTAGCTGCTCAAAATTACTGTGACCCATGACGATGGGAATAATTCGCAGGCTCGGATTCTTAGCTTGCAACCAAGGCAGCAAAACCTCAATGGCATGTTCCTGCTCATGAGCTAATGCTTCACATTTTAGAGATGGATAAAGGTTTAATAATTGAGCCACTGCATGTGTGTCCACGGGAACGTCGCCGGTGGGCATCTGCCAAGCCTTGTGATTCGACACTGACCAGGGTGCGCCTTGGTCAGTATGTTTTGGGCCAATGATGATCACTGTTTGTGGGACATCTACGGGGCCAAGCGTTTTGGCAATGACATCCTGACAATACGTCCAACCTGCATGGGGGAGCATCATTGCCCGAACCTTTGTAGATTCGCTTGGGGCATATTTCTTAAGCTGTTCATTAATCTGTTTTGTGATTTTCTTTGCATTACTAGGGTAAAAATGCCCTGCTTTTGCAGGCTTACGAGCTTCTAATGCACCGGGGGATTGATGAGCATCATGAACAAAGATATCCAAACAAGTTAGGCGTGGCTTAGCGTCTCCTTGCTTCTGGGCATGTCGCCAAGCTTGATGGGTCACGCCCACATCTTGCATGGCTCGTCCGACACGATCTTCTTTCTGATTTGAACTTGGCAAACTCAAAGACCAACCATTGGGGGCTTCAGCGAGTACGCCGTTGTAGGTCAAATGTACATGTCGATTGGGGTAATCATCTGCCAAGAGACGAACGCTGCCATAAAGAAGCACTAGTCGGGACACTGCTTGCGAGGGTTTGGGACATTGAGACAGAGACTTGGCAGCCATGGTTACCAATTTTGCAAGACTTTGATTCGCCCCTAGTGCAGAGGCATTTTGATGTGTGTCTGAGATTAAATAAACGCCCAGTTCGTCGGGCCATGCTTGTGTCAGAATGCTGGACATGGGCGTGGGTGAATGATCACCGCTGAGCATTTTGTTAGCGAGTAAGATTAATTCGTTGTATTGATTCGCAGAGACAAGCCGGGGCAAAAATGCTTGCAAGGGCGGGTTTTGTTCAAGCAATCGTGTTTGGAACGTCATGATCTGCGTTTGTGAATCTGCATGCCAGGTGTTTTTATGTAAACCGGCCTTGGCAGATAACTGATCTAAAAACGTGCGTGCATCCCAGCCTTGTTCCGTGGCAACATGAGGCAATAATAATCCTCGGCCACGCGAGTGCATCATCACCAATCCGTGTTTACCCACTTGCACAGCAGCGACCAATGCTTCCCCTTTTTCTTCCAATGTCACAGGTGAGTGCATGATGGAAATTTCTAGTGACAAACGGTCAATTTCCTGCAAACTAATCACGGGGAAACGAAAGTCCTCTAAGGTACTATCGCGAGCAACACTAGCTAAAAGCTCCCCTAAAGGTTCCGTCGTCACAGCTTGATCTTGATTCCACCGTCCGCGACAAGCACGCAGTTTGTCATCAAACTTTAGTGTGACAAAACAACCAAATGCCGGAGCCTGATCCAATGCTTGGGGGAGCTTTATAATTTTACTCGTATCGCCTGTCACTGCCCCAACCACATGGCTTCGCACATAATCCAAGAGTCTGTCTGACTGCTGCTGATCAAAATCAATCATCGGTTGTGTTGCATGGGCGTGGGGCATGGTCTTGTATTCCTGGCCGCTAATGGTGATGGGCGTTTGCGTGATTTGATTTTCGAAGCGGGTTTCATCGTGGATGTTAAGAGGTTGCCGTCGCCGGCCCCAGTCACCGGGTTTGATGTCAAACAAACCGGGGATCACGGTGTTACAGTGAGCACACAGATTCCCTTTAAGCTGGTAACTGCCTAGTTGATACCAATCACGTTCGATGACGCGTTTACCACATCCATGGCAATAGGTACTCTGATTTGCATGGTCGTTGACATTGCCTACATAAGCATAATTAATCCCTGCATCGAGTGCGATTAGCCTAGCTTGGATTAATTTTTCATGCGGTGTTGCGGGCGTATCCTTCATCTTAAAATCAGGATGAAACGCAGAAAAATGCACCGGCACATCCGGCCCCAACTCTTCAGCGATCCAATTGCACATCCGCTTAAATTCATCCTCACTATCATTCTCGCCGGGGATCACCAAATTGGTAATCTCAAACCAGCAGTCCGTCTCATGCTTAAGATACTTAAGCGTATCAAGCACCGGCTCTAACGCTGTCTGCGTGAGCTTGCGGTAGAACGTCTCGGTGAACGCTTTAAGGTCCACGTTCGCTGCATCCATATGCGCGAAAAATTCTCCACGCGCATCAGGACTAATATAGCCTGCGGTCACAGCCACGGTTTTTAGATCATACTTATGAGCCTGCTTTGCAATGTCGATGGCATACTCGGCCCATATCACCGGGTCGTTATATGTAAAAGCAATACTCCGACAATTCGTCTGCAAAGCGGCTTGCACAATGGCATGCGGGCCGGCATGCCCAGCGAGCGTGTCCATTTCTCGACTCTTAGAAATATCCCAGTTCTGACAAAACTTGCA
>JAESSU010000536.1 GCA_016763955.1 Phycisphaeraceae bacterium
AGACCTCGATGTTGGCGATCACTTTTGATCCGCCTCCTGCGCACTTGATTCGTCCTGACATGTCGATGCAATCCTTGAGCACCATTGATCAGCGGGTGACTAAGATCAAGCAAATGGGGGCAGATGTTGTCAAGGTGATCACGCCGACCTTAGAGTGGTTGGAACAAACACCTGATGCGTTTATCAAAACCTTATGGCCACCTATCACATCAGTGGCATGGTGGAAGGCGATGATTTTCGCTTTGGGAAAAATCGGCAAGGGGACATTCCCTTGCTAGCTAAGCTTGCCAAAGCGTTGCACTTTCAAATGCAAAGGGTTGAGCCTGTAGAAGTATTATTACATGATCAGTTAATCACCCGTGTGAGTAGTACACTGACGCGTTGGTTACTTGATCAGGGCAGAGTTGCTGATGTGACGCGATGTCTTGGCCATGCCTATGGTCTGACTGCAACGGTGATCAAAGGTGAACAGCGGGGACGGACAATCAACGTGCCCACAGTGAATTTAGATTTAGATCAGCTAGAAGGTCATGCCTTACCCGCAAACGGTGTCTACGGTGGTTACGCAGTCCTTGAAAATGGTGACCCATATCCAGCAGCGATTAGCTTGGGAATCAAGCCCACCTTCAATGGCAAGCAGCAGACGCTCGAAGCACACCTGCTAAATTTCGAGGGTGATCTCTACGACAGCAAAGTCACGTTACAATTCACACATTGGATTCGGCATCAGCAGCCCTTCCCAAGCTTTGCGGATTTACGAGCACAGTTGGTTCGTGATATCAACTACGTTGGTAAGTGGGCGACTGAAGATGCAGAGACTTTGGGGACTTCCGAGGGCGGGGTTTCTGGAGGCGAGACTTCCGGGGGTGCTGCTTCCGGGGGGGGCGGGAGATAATATTAATTTAAGGAAACGTTGTTCATGACGAATAAATATGTATCGAATGTTACGCTCCAGGGTGCTGCGGATCTTTTACGCAAGTCAAAAAAGATTGTTGTCACTACCCGTGCCAAGCCTGACGGTGATGCTTTTGGCAGTGTGATTGCATTATGTGAAGTCCTCAAGCGACAAAACACTGATGTGACAGCATTGTTCATGCCTCCGATCCCAAGTGGACTCGTGGGCATTTGCGGTGAACTGGAACTTGCTGAGTTTAACGAGGGAGACACACTCCCCGAGGCTGACTTGTATGTCCTTGTGGACACGGGGGCATGGTCACAGGTTTCGCCCCTGCGTGAGCAACTTGCCAAGCATTTAGACAACACATTGATCATCGACCATCACATGGGCGGCGACATTCTGGCAGCTCATTTTTTTATCGACAGTAAAGCAGCAGCTTGTTGTGAGATCATCGCTCTGTTTGTTGATGAACTGATGGCACACGTTTTTGAAGATCCCATTGTGGCCAGCGCCTTGTATGTGGGCATTGCTACGGACACCAGGTGGTTCCGATTTTCAAACACTCGGCCCCAAACCCATGAGTTGGCTGCCCGACTCATTGCTGCGGGGGTGGATCATGCTGCTTTGTATGAACGTTCGGAACAGACTGAACGTCCCGAAAAGCTCAAGTTGATGATCCGTGCATTGGATAGTCTTGAGTTACTCTCCGATGCTAAGGCTGCGGTGATGGTGCTTCGCAAAGAGGACTTTATCCAAACGGGCGCATTGCCTGTTGAGACAGAACGCTTTGTCGATATTCCACAAGCGGTGGCATCGGTGCAAGTTGTGGTTCTCATCTGTGAATCGCTCGATAATGGACCTATTCGAATCAGCTTCAGAAGTAAGCCCGGCAAGAATGCGGTGGATGTGGCAACGCTAGCTGGCGAGTTTGGCGGCGGCGGTCATGCACGCGCAGCAGGGGCCAAATCAGATGGAGACTTGGATCAAGTCGTCGCGAGCATCAAGGCTGCTGTTCTTAAGAGTGTTTAGCAGAAAATTAATCACGGAAAGCACACAAGACACGGAAAAATGACAGAATCGTTGGTTTTAAAATTTTACATTTGGGAGTAGCCCTCAGGCATTATTTTCCCCAACCGCATCGCTTTAGTTTTCAAATAGTTTTTTATTTCAGTGTCTTGTGTGCTTTCCGTGGTTAAAAAAACAAGATTACAATGCCACTGCCTCAAAGTTTCAAATCAACACCCGGTTCCCGAATCACGACTCCCCGGTTTTGTTACAATGCTCGTTTCTCGCATTGACCGCTGTAATCAAGGATAAATTGCTATGACTCAACTCAATAAATTCTCCGCACGAATCACCCAACCTGCCAGCCAAGGCGCATCACAAGCCATGCTTTATGCCACGGGCATGTCGGCTGATGATATGAACAAACCACAAATTGGCATCGGTAGCGTCTGGTACGACGGCAACCCTTGCAACATGCACCTCAATGATTTTGCAAGCAAAATCAAAGAAGGTGTCGAAACAGCAGGCATGGTGGGCATGCGATTTAACACCATCGGTGTCTCTGATGGCATCTCCATGGGAACCGATGGCATGAGCTACTCGCTGCAATCGCGGGACATCATTGCTGACAGCATGGAAACCATCATGGCGGCTCAATGGTATGACGCTTTGGTCGCAATCCCCGGCTGTGACAAGAACATGCCCGGCTGCATCATGGCTATGGCGAGGCTTAATCGTCCTTCCCTGATGATCTATGGCGGAACCATCAAAGCCGGCTGTGCAGTACTCGACAACAAAGAAGAAAAGCTCGATGTCGTTTCTGCATTCCAAGCTTACGGCCAGGCTCTTTTGGGCAGTATCACGGAAGACCAACGCCAAACCATTATTCAAAAAGCATGCCCAGGAGCTGGCGCTTGCGGGGGAATGTACGCCGCGAACACGATGGCATCGATCATCGAATGTATGGGAATGAGCTTGCCTTATTCATCATGCACACCGGCCGAGGATTCAGATAAAATCCAAGAATGTCTAGACGCGGGTAAAGCGGTTTTGAACTTACTTAAGCTCGACCTTAAGCCCAGTGACATCGTCACCAAACAGTCTTTTCTTAATGCGATGCGTCTGTGCATTATCACAGGTGGATCGACCAATGCAGTCTTGCACACCATTGCAATGGCCCGTGCGTTTGATATCGATTTGACCATTGAAGACTGGCAAGCTGTTAGCGACGAAACACCTTTCCTATGCGATCTGAAACCTTCAGGACGATTCGTTATGGAAGACCTTCACGCTATTGGTGGCACGCCGTCACTGATTAAAATGCTCATCAAAAAAGAACTCATCGATGGCAGCCAAATGACCGTCACAGGCAAGACCCTTTGGGAAAACGTCAAAGACGCTCAGGATATCGCGCCCTATGGCAATGGCCCCGGACAGCAGGAAATCGTCAAGCCCTTTGAGAACCCTGTCAAAGCCGATGGCCATATTCAAATCATGCGTGGCAACTTCTCGCCCGGGGGCTGTGTCGGGAAAATCACCGGCAAAGAAGGTGTCACCTTCACCGGACCCGCCAGCGTGTTTGACTGTGAAGAAGACATGCTCAAAGGTTTAGAAGATGGCAAAATCAACAAGGGAGATGTCATCATCATTCGTTATGAAGGTCCTAAGGGCGGCCCGGGAATGCCCGAAATGCTCACCCCAACGTCTGCATTAGCAGGTGCGGGCATGCTCAAGGATGTGGCTCTAATCACCGACGGCCGATTCTCAGGTGGTAGTCACGGATTTATCATCGGCCATGTGGTTCCCGAAGCCATTGATGGCGGGCCGATCGCTTTTGTAAACAACGGTGACACGATTCATATCGACACCCTCACCCATGAAATAAACATGGATGTGAGTGATGAAGAATTAGCCAAACGCAAAGCTGCATGGCAAAAGCCCGAATATAAGTTTAGCCGTGGGACGCTTTACAAATACATCAAAAACGTCAAAGACGCATCCCACGGTTGTGTCACCGACGAATAATACCAGTTACGATTAAAACCTGTGCGTGACTGACATCGCCAACACAAGCGATACAAAATCTTATGAACCGTCCGACACGTGCAAAATATACGCGATGCGTATAAATATTCGTCCTAATCTTGATTAAAATAACAACCCCCCATCGTTACTGATGGGGGGTTGTTATTGTTTAACAGTGAGTTTTTATTGATGGTTTTTGAAAGCATCACATGTCTTTATGTCCAGCCAATTGCGAAGAAGATCGCTGTGAAGATCAGGTCGCAGAAGATGATTGCGACAATGGAATGAACGACGGTATTGGTGGTTGCTTTGCCGACACCTGCTGCGCCTCCTGAGACTCTTAGGCCGTTGTAGCATGAAATTGAACCGATGAGTATGCCAAAGACACAGGCTTTAAATAACCCCGTTCCAAAGTCTGCAATATCCAGTTGATTGATGGTGTTGTTGATGTAGATTGCTGATGGGATTTGAAGCTTGGTGATGCCTATTAGGTAGCCTGCAAATAATCCTATCAAGTCCGCCATGATTGCCAGTACCAGTAAGGCGACCACCGTTGCGATTAATCGCGGAACCACTAGGAAGCGGATGGGATTTAGGGCATGGGCTTCAAGGGCTTCGATTTCTTCATTGACCGCCATCGTGCCAATCTCCGCAGCGATGGAAGCCCCTGCAAATCCGGTGAGCACGATCGCGCTAATCAGCGGTCCAAGTTCACGGACAATTGCAACGGCGATAATATTAGCTACGGTTTCGACTTGCCCAAACTCTTCAAGAGGCGGGGCCATCTGCAAAGCCAAAATTAGACCAATGCAGAAGCTCACCAGTAAAATCACGCCCACGGATTGCGCGCCTAATCGCACAAGCTGGACATAAAAGGCAGGGCGACCAAACCGTATTTTTGGGAGGGTTATACTTCGCCATATCCACCTTAGGGCGCTGATGACCAGAACCCATACGCCTCCCATATAGTCCAAAAAATCAGTCGCGATTTTAACGGCACTAAAACCTAGACGGCCTAACATGGCCAAGGGTTTAAGATAAAAAGGCGTTACATTGGAGTCGGTATTTTGCAAGAGGCAGTCTCCTACCATGTGTCAATCAATCATAGATTATGCCTGTTTAGCATCTTCCACAGAGTCTTTAATTTTGAAAACCATGTCCAAGCGTGCGATTTCAAAAATACCTCGAACCTTGGTTTGCAAATTGCAGAGGAACAGTTGTCGTTTTGCTTTGGTTTGCGTTTGTAATGCTTCTACTAAAACGGCGACCCCCGAACTGTCCATGTAGGCAACACCTTGAAGGTCAATGATCAGACGTTGGGGCTTGGTGTCGAGAACCTGACGGAAAATTTGACGTAGTTCAGGTGAATAACTGTAATCAATTTCGCCGATGCAACTGATTAGACTGCCATCAGGCAACGTTGTGATTTCGTGGGTTTGACTCATGTTTGTAATCTTATGTTTGGGGGTAACTGCTTTAGCTGCCGTTTTCTTGTGGCTTGTGATATTTACGCAAGGTCAAACGGATGCCTTGCATGTCGGGGCGTTGTTCAAAGTGAACGTGATCCATGATACGGTAGAGAATATGAATGCCCAGTCCGCCGGGTTTTAGCACAGATAGATCTCGTTCTTGAATTTGATCGGGAGAAACATCTTTGCATTGGTCATCAATGATAATTTCCATGCCCTGACCGGCGGTGTCATTAAGCGGACGAATCGCGACATTGATGAATTGGTCTGGGGCATCTTTGTAACCATGTCGAATAATATTTGTGGTCGCTTCATCGACAGCTAGTACCGCGTGGTCGGTCTCCGTGCTGCTTAAACCGCACTTGCCCCCGATGATATTGATCATGTTTCGGATCGCACAAAGGTATTGCGGTTGGCTGATGACACGCATTTGAATATGGGAGTCGCTGACATCAAATGTCATTGGGGCTTACCTTTGGAAAATTCAGGTGATTGGGCAAATTCAACCCATCGTGTAATCGCTTCTTCTCGTTGTCCCGCTGGGGCATAGGGGTCATAGTCTAGGCGCGTTGCGGTGATGCGTTCTAGTGATTGAATGCTCATTAGACGCTCTGCAGCGTCATCACTGTTAAGGCGTTCAATTAGGGGCCTAACGGCTAAACGGTCACGTTGTTGGCCAGCACGTCGGATGGCATACAGCCGAGCCGCAGGGTCTGGTGAATTGAATCCACCTTCTGACAATAGCGGCCCTGGGCTACAAGCGCCTAGCAGTGATGCCAGTAGCCAAGGCATGATTCGTAAAACCCAGTGTTTCATAGATCAGATATACCCTTAGTCGATGACTTTGTCTTGTTGCTTGTGCATGTGGCACGTTGGTTCGTGATGCCAGATCGGTTTTGTTACGGGCAAAATCATACCCAATGCGTATAAGTTTAGCATGAGTGTCGCTCGCTCGCCTGTGATTACATTGCATAGTTCGCTAGAGACTGGTAGTTTGGGGGCATGGACTCTGCACGCGCTCAACGTATCCTTCGTCAACATTTGCTCACGGATCACCTTTTTGGGGTGAATATTGTGCCTACTTCAGGCTCATCTGTGACATCTGCTTCCGTTGCCTTAGAGTCTCAAAGCAGTGACGCTCCCCCGGATTCCCTGTCGCAACATCCCCGTGAATTTTTTCACTTACAGGCCGCGTCTCCTGTCGTTGTGCCGCACGACTTAACGCATGCAGGTGAGTCGATATGGTCTAAAATTACAATTCCCAATGCCGCAGGTAATGCGTCACTTAATACAGATGAAAAGCAGCAGTTGCTCGACCAGATTAACCAACTGGAAGTGACAAGTTGCCAACAATGTGATTTGTGTCAAGCACGCACTCAGACGGTCTTTGGTGAAGGCTCTGCCAAAGCGGATCTGATGTTCATTGGCGAAGGCCCAGGGCGTGATGAAGACCAGCAAGGCCGTCCCATCGTCGGTAAGCCAGGTGACCTACTAGGCAAAATGATTGTCGCGATGGGATTTAAGCCAGAAGAAGTCTATATCGCCAATGTGGTGAAATGTCGTCCGCCTAATAACCGGACACCCACGCTTAGCCAAGTGCAGGCTTGTGGCGGATACCTACTAAGACAAATCGCGATTATCCAGCCCAAGGTCATTGTGACACTCGGTGGCCCGGCAGCTAATTTACTACTGGACACCACTGAGGGGATTACCAAAATCCGTGGCAACTGGCATAGCTTTGATGCGCTAAAGCCCCAGGGCCCGTCAATTGATGTGATGCCCACCTTCCATCCAAATTACCTGCTACGGTCTTATACAAAAGATAATCGAGAGAAAGTTTGGAAAGATTTACAAGCTGTGATCACTCGGTTACAAAGTAAATGATGGATAATACCATTCACGATTAAAACTTGTGCGTGATCTATATCGCGAACACAAACGTTACAAAGTCTTATGAACCGTCCACGCGTACAAAATAGACGCGATGCGTATTAGCTGCAAGAAAAACAGGTATTACACTGAGCCAAAAAGTGCTTGAAGTTGTTTGCGTGATCCAATGTTCATTTTGCGATAGATATTTTTGACATGCACATGAACCGTATGAGGTGAACGATGCATGCAATCAGCAATGAATTTTTCAGTCACATTTGATCGAAGCATCTCAAGGACCCGAAGTTCGGTTCGGGTGAGTTTAGCGAGTAAATCTGTTTGGGTGGCAGACTGACTTTGGCCGGTGATAGACGATGCTGGCGAAGTCTGATCCGTGGCAGGTTTGTAGCTTTGCTTGAGTATATTACGGATCGTAGATTGGTAGCGTTGGGCTGCTTGGAAGTGTTGATCCTCAAAGAAGCTTGCATGACCACATCGTAAAAATGTAAACATCGCCCAGATGCCATGGGTCGGTTCAACTGTGATGCAGATGGCATCGACGACCTTGGTGAAGGGCTCAATAGGGTGATAAAGTCTCTGTTGAGCAAACGTGAGTTCATCCATGATTTCCCGTGGTCGAAAGACATGGTCCTTGAGTTCTTTACGTTCTACTAGACTAAATACGGATTCGTCATGGATAGGCCAGTCTTGCAGGGCGACATGGACTCCTTTGGGCAGTTCCAGCGGACGAGCATCTACGATGCAGGGATTGGGACTCGACGACTCATCAAAAAAGCGAGCCGCAGTCACCTGTGCATCCATCACAGGCGCGAGAACGCCTAGTACGTGATACAGGCTACTAAATTGCCGCGAATTGAGTTGGGCAAATATTGTTACTTCGTCTAAGCCCACGTTTGGTTCCGTCCGTTAGGTTCTGGTTGTTGAAGAATATTGTCTATTGCCCCGTTAATTGCAAAAGCCAATTGGGTTCTTCATTATGAATGATTATGTATCAATTTCCATTCCATGCAAGCTCCAAAATCAAGGTAGGGTAAAGAGTTAGGGGGTTTAAAATCATAAAGTCGGTTGTCAGTCTTGCTAGAACGATGAAGATATATAAATTATTGATTTTAATAGTCTAATAGTTTTATTCTAAGGTGTTCATGCATTGCTCCATCTCAATAGTTGAGACTGAAAAGTATGCTATTTGATTGGTTGTTGAAAAAATATTGATCTAAAATTACCCTTTTAAGGGTATATAAAATAACCGCATTCTAGTCCCTAGTGGCATGTGATCAGGGTTGGTTTTAAGGTTTTGGCTAAATGACAATCATATCTTTATTAATTTTGAGGCTCGGATTTCAAGTTGGCGTTTGTCAGTGGTCGATAACTAAAAAATGGATGTTGTGTTACATCATTGAGTAACCGATATTTAATAACGCAGACAATGCTTATCGGTGTCTGATATCTTTCGTATCAGATTTTAAGCCGTTTAGAAGCATTTAGGATGATTTAATATGGGTACTATTACAAGCAGCGTCGGCCTGATCAGTGGCATTGATTCGGGTGCACTCATTGATCAGCTTATGCAGATTGAATCTCGTCCCGTGACGCTGATTGAAAATCGCAACGCTGTGCTAGAAGAACAGCAGACCGCGTTTCAGGAAATCAACAGCCTGCTCGTGACGATGAAGCTCTCGTCTGACAAAATTGCCAACCTCAATACCTTTCGTGGTACCACGGTCACGAGTTCCAATGAAAGTGTCATGACCGCAGAAAGTAGAAGTTCTGCAGTACCAGGTACCTATGATTTTGTGGTTAGCCAACTTGTCTCCACACAACAGATAGTGACCTCAGGGTTTGCTGATAGTGATCTGACAGCTATTGCGCCCAGTGGGGGCACTTTTACGTTTGAATTTGGTGATGGCGGACTTACAAGCAATACAGAATTAAGCCAAATCAATGGTGGCGAAGGTTTCGTACGTGGGAAAATTCGCATCACCGACCGTAGTGGAACTACTGAAATTGTGGATCTGAGTACCGCGACAACCGTTGACGATGTGCTTGATGCAATCAACAATGCAACCAACATCAGTGTGACGGCTTCTGTGCGCGGTGACGGTTTTGTGATTGAAGATAATACCGGGCAAACCATATCCAACCTTATCATCGCTGATCAAGGGACAACCGCGACTGCGACTGCCTTGGGCTTGGTGGACACTGTCGCTACCAATACCCTCACAGGCCAAGATGTGAACACCATTGGCGTTAACTCGCTGCTCTCAATAATTAATGATGGCAATGGTGTGAATTTTGAAACAGCTTCTGATCTGCGGATCACGTTGCGAGATGGCAGTACCATTGATGCTAATTTTTCCACTGAAACCACCCTCGGCGATATCGTCGATACCCTCAATGCGGTGGGCGGAGTCAATCTGACTGCTTCAATTAATAGTCAAGGCACAGGTCTGCAAATCGTTGACCTAACATCAGGGGCAACCACCACCAAAGTCACCGCCCTTAACGGTTCTAGTGCAGCAGCAGACTTGGGATTACTCAGAACAGATATTAACAATGATGGAACCCTTGAAGGCGACCGTGTCATTGCAGCATTGAATTCCAAATTACTCAAGTCCTTAAGAGGTGGCCAAGGAGTCACACAGAATTTTGCACTGGCGCCTCAAGTGCTCGACGGAACGACACTGTTAAGCAATTTTTTCAATGGAGCAGGTCTATCCACCACCGGTGATACGGTTCAAGACGTTCGTATCACTCACAAAAATACCGTAACGATTACAAATTTGGATATTGATCCTGCAACAAACGTGCAGGAATTGATTGATCTGGTGAACACAACGTTTTCTGGCAATCTTAGCTTGACCATTGAAGGCACTTCGCTGCGATTGACGGATAACACGGGGGGGGTTCAGGACTTTGGTTTTTCTAATTTTACGTCCAACGACGTTGCAGGTGAATTGGGGTTTGGCCCGGGTGTCATTGCTGGAACCACTGTTCTGGGTAACGATCTGAATCCTGCTAGGCTTCCCACGCAAGATTACGGTCCTGGCCAAATTAGTATTACCAACTCCGCGGGGACAACCACGGAAGTGGATCTGACTGCTGCACGAAGTGTTAGTGATCTACT
This sequence comes from Phycisphaeraceae bacterium, assembly GCA_016763955.1. Classification (GTDB taxonomy): domain Bacteria; phylum Planctomycetota; class Phycisphaerae; order Phycisphaerales; family Phycisphaeraceae; genus UBA7800. Next base: position 10,412 of record JAESSU010000536.1, read on the forward strand.
GGAAATTATCAATAACTCAGGTGCGGGCGTTGAAGCCGAGCTAAATGCAGCAGGGAACGGTCTGGTTTTTAATGATACCGCAGCCGGAGCAGGCAGTTTGGTCATTGCTGATATCGGCGGGGGGATTGCATCGGAACTTAACTTTGCAGGAACTTACTCTGGGGGTAAA
>JAESSU010000537.1 GCA_016763955.1 Phycisphaeraceae bacterium
CATTGATGATTGCGGCTGCAACTGTTCCGTCTGCCACTTCGTGTGGGCCTAATAGCGTTGACCATTTCATCATTGAAATTGTCGCTAAGTCAAACTCTGTTCCACTCATAAACGGGATGAACGATCCATTGGGATGCAGGCGAACCCTGACTTCAAATGCGTCTAATGCTGCACCGACAGGCGATACCTCAAATGCCAGAGACGAAAATAAACCGCCAAGGTTTATTTCCTTGATCTTGGTCAATGTCGTGGTGACAGTCACCGGTACTGGTGTTTTGAATGTTGAAGATTGCATGATGTGACTTTCTAAAAAAAGCCCGCCACCGAATTAACGATGACGGGCGAAACGGAGTCTGATGATTGAACTGAATTACACGCCAGAAATGACGAGTTCACCGGCACATTCTGGGGAGAATACGCCGAGTCCATAACGCATTTCACCTTTGATGAACGTGGTGTTACGGCGTTCGTCTTTCACAAGTACGGTGCGGATCGTCTTCAACTGAACACCACAGATTGGGCCGCGTCCTGGGATAAACACGCCACAGTTGCAACATTCAACGTGTAATCACCTTGGTACTTGGTGGGGCCGGTGATTACGTTGGTTGTTGGAACATTGGTGGTCTTAACAATTTGGAAGCCTGCAATCGTTGGCAACCTTCGCGTTGCAATATCGCCGGGACTGGCAGATAAGTCTTTGTCCCAGATATTGATATCTTGGCCAAGAACTCGGTGCGTTCGTGGGTTGATGAAGCAAACACGGTTCATGTCTGGCACGTTGTCGGTGTCGAACTTTTCGGCCATTTCCCACATATCGTCACGGAAGTTTTTAGCTCCGGTGGCACTGATTGGATATGCAACAGCTTCGGTTAAACCTGCACGAGTGACATTCTGACCACCGGGATGAATTACCTTTGTGGTCACACCATCGCTTGTGACAATGGTTTTCGCTGCCGTCTGTGCCGCCTTGATCAACATGCGGAATGCACGTTCTTCAAGAGTTGTAGACAAGTCTAAGCCAATACTGGACACGACAGGCTGACGGATGTCGAAGTGCGCCAAGTCTTCATCAGCGAACGCGATGTCGTGATGAGCGGTGGCGTATTCATCAGGCCCGATCTCGAACTGGTCGAAGCCAAATTCGTTACCGAGCATTTCAACGCCTGGCACATGTTCTTCAAGCACTTGAGACGTGCCATGACGGACAAAGATTTCCTTTGCACGTCGAGACAGTTGACGCAATTTCAACATAGGCCAGAGCTTGTTGGATTGACGGAAAATGGAGAATACTTCTCCGGTAAATTCTGGGATACCCAGAGCGTAGGTTCCCACGCCGTCTTGGTATAGACTGCGGACTGGTACTGAATTAGCCATAACTAATCTCCAAACTTGGGGTGTAAAAAAGTGGAACTTCATGCGGATTGCATGAAACACTGCACTGATTTCCAGTTGGAGTTGTCTTGGTTGACTTGGGCCGCGCAAAGCGGTTGTCCAGCCTTAGAAGGCTCTTACTGACTGTGTGCCAAGGCAAAGGCGTTGACCTGTCGTTGATCCGTAGATGACGTATAGGTCAATAAAAAACACCACCGGAATTAACCGAATGGTGTTTTATGGGATGATTTTTTTGTTGTTTTAGCCGCGTGTGATATTCGCCATCGAGTTAATCAACACGTTTTCTGGTGTAGCTGCTAGACGTTTAGCCACTGCGTCTCTGTAGTTTGGGTCAGACTGATACTGCGGTGAGTCAAAAGCTTCGTTGTACTCGGCATGAGACGAGAACGGCATAGGCCCACTTCCTCCTTGGGCAGTGCCGCTTTGAACGGTGGTATTGTCCGCGGCTCCACCTGTAGAAGCCTGATATCTTGTTTTGATAGTATCAATGACCATTTGCCATGGTTTATTTGAATCTAGCAAGCCTTGCATTTGGGTGCGTTCTGCTTCTGGAATGTTAATTCTAGCCCATTCAACCATTTTGTTTAACTGGTCTTTACCGCCTGCATATTCGGCCATGTTGTTGCCGTGAATCTCTGCTCTTGCACTGATCCCTTGGGCAATAGTATCGGCCATCGCTTTACCGATAGTCGGATGCTGTTTCTTGATTGCAGTGTATTGTTCATCAGTCAACGCACTGTGTTCATTCCATTGTGCTAAGACTTCGCCAACATCAAGTCCAGACGCTTCAAGGGCAGCACTAACATCGAGATTGTCAATATCAGCGTCATTCGTTTCAACCTTTTTCATCAGGTCAACATCGACTTTTTTGCCCTTTCCTTCATCAATCTGCGTCTTTTGCTTTTCGTCGGTGTTTTGCTGCGACTGTCCCATCTTGGATTGCAGGGCCAAATAGCTTTTCATAGCAGCGCCCGCGTCGGGGAATTTAGCAAGTCCCGCCCGCTGTTCGTCGGTTAATCCTTCGAGATTTTTTAGCCATTCAGGAGCTTCTGCTTGCTGTTGACCTTCTGCTTGTCCTGCATCTTTGCGTTGCTGCTCCATCTTCTCCATATCGTCAAACGAAACGTCTGCTGACCCGTGTTCTACGCCTTGTGTTGCGCCTTCTTCTGCCATGGTGATTCTCCGTTATTGAGTGAGTATTTCTTCTTGTGCTGCATTGCCGATTACATCAATCGCTTTACCTGCTGCTGCTTGTTGAATTTGTGCTTGTTGTGCTTCTGCTTGATCTGCTGCTTTATCTTCTGCGATTTCGTCATTAGATTTCACAAAGTCTGCTTCGTCTTGGCCTCGGTGTCGCAGTATGCGGCGGGCAATATTCGCCATCTTTAGTATTTCTGGCATGCCTGGCATTTGGCTCAAAATTTGCATCGTACTGAGGTCTTTTTGCAATTCAGATTCTTTGGTCAAAGCTGCAACACCTGTGAGGATTTCAATATCCATCATGCCATCAATGGTTTCATCCGATAGGTACGCAAGAATGGTTTTCTTCTTCTTAGCTAAAACCCAAACAACCCACTTTGCTAGTGGCTGTAACCATCCAACCGCCTGACTGCTGAACGATCCACCTGTAACGCCTTCAAGTTCTCGAACAGTTTCGCCGATCTCTTTGGCTGTTACGCGCTCTGCATCTCTGCGAGCCGCTAAGAATAAGAGCATGGCCCGTCCTAGCCGGTCTTCGATTGACTTTGATGTTTGCAGGGCAACACTCATGTCTGCATGTTTGTTAACTTGGATTACATGAACGTCATCCGGTCTTCCATATAGCACGGCAAGGTTTTTTGCGTCTACAATTTGTTTCTTGCGAGTCACGCCTGATGGATTAACAAGGAAAACAACCTTAGCAGCGGCTATTGTGGCTTCAAGAATGGATTTTTGTAGTCCATCGAAGCTTCGTAGGTCGCCCATATTCTGCTCGATCAATCCGCGTGGATAGTTGCCACGAGCGCTCATTCTCCAACTTGGCAAGAAGTACGGCGGGACTTGATAGCTTTTTTGGCTAAGTGGCTTGTCTTCGATCTCTTGGGTTTCGGTCAATGTCCCGTCTGCGTTCCATACTGCCCTCGTGTAAAGGTGCTGCATACGGTCACGCTGTCCCAAGCTGTCAAGCTCGTCCTTTGTCTTTCCAATCACTTCTAATTGAGCGTCCGTCAGTTCTAGCGGGTCTTTTAATTCGTGAATGATGACTTCAAGTGGCTTGCCTGCTGGTGTCCTGCGGCATACATAGCTGTCTAATGGCCACATCTCAAATGACATTGGTTCTTTATCGCTGCCTGCGTTCCCGCGAAATAACGACTGGCCCACGACGATTTCATGTTCAAGGACATTGTTAGCCAGTGATCGAAGATTTGTTTCTTCGAGCGTTCGCATGATGACCTGATCGTCTAGTGATAGATCGCCCCTAAGTTCCTCTAGGGCTTCTTCTCCGTCTTCTTCTAGCTTGAATGACTGGGCAAGTTTCTCGTTTATTTTCAGACTGAGCCATGGTGTGCCTACGGGGAACATTGCCATCGTGAATGACGATGCAATATTTGAGGTCCCAAAGGCTCCAAGAGATTGATACGAATCAGGAAGTTTGTCGTTTTCTTCCCAGTTTTCAGGGGGTAAAACATCAACCTGACTCAAAGCTGCCGTTTTTCTTTTGCGATTCATAATCTCGGATCGCTCTGCGTGAAGCGTGTCAAAACGAGCTTTGAGTTTTTCCATTAAATTAGATTCACCCCAGTAGAAGATGCTGCGACATTGACGGATGGGTTAATACGGAATGAATCGGTGTTGCGTTTCTTTTTGCGAAGGTCGGCACGTTGCCGTGCAATTTCACCGGGATCAGTCTTTGGAGCCTGTGCCGGTGGTGCTTCGGGTGGTGACTCAATTTGCGGAGCGCCGCCAGATAATCCCATTATTGATCTCCTTCATCATCAAGTTTGCAGTTGTCATCATCCTGAATGGCAAAATTACCTTCTTGCCAATCACGAATAAATTTAATCACTGACCTTGCCCCTGTGTGTGCGGCAAGCGTGGCGTGGTTGCTCAAAAGTTGTGCTTGTGTCGTGTGGTCAAGTTCGGGAAATACTTGCTCAAGGTGTTGCAGCAGTACCCTGCTGTCTCTGGGCATTGGCATCTTGTAGATGTCTTGCAGCGTGGTAAACTTCTTGGCCATGATCTATTGCCCATCTGTAAAGTTTGATTGGTGATACCACCTGACGTGGCACGTTCATCCCCGCGTTGTTTAGAATCTGCCGGGTCACACCGACACAATCATCACACTGGATCAAGCCTCTGCTGTAGTAAGAGACAAGGCTTTTTGTGATTGATTTCTTGTGTTTGCCTGTGTACTTCGGGTCGAGAAAGACCGGTAAAGGCGTTTGCATTTCGATGATGTGACTGATTGCTCGCCCCTGTGCGGTTCGGTCATACCCTGACAGGGGCCATAAAATCGACTTCTTATGATGGATACTTAATACATCCTCACCGTCATACATGGCTACATGAGTCATGTTTGATCGGGAGACGTTGCGAACGATCCATTGCACAAAACGGTCTGAGCGTCTCTTTGCAGAATAGCTTCGATTGAATGCTAGCCAGACCCAATTTTCGGTATTTCCTTCATCAATGTGTGTCATTGGAAAAAATGCTCACAATCCATAATCTGATTTAGGTCGTAATTCCCACGATCTGGGATCGGCAAGTCTGGGATTTTCTTTACCAATTTTCTCAATTCAGTTTGTAAGTTTTCAAGTATTGGCTTGTTGTGCAGGTTGACAAATTCAGTCTTGAGATTGTCCCGCATAGCATCAACTCTGTTCGCTGGACACCTGTACGAGTCGTGAACGGCTGCGAAATTGATATCGTCCCTTGCGCAGGCGTTGGCAGTCAGAAGCATGTGTGAAGCATCAAGGGCATGAATAAAGTTTGGCGAAAACGCTTTGTGTTGCTTTGACTTGGCGACTGGCTGTGATTCATCAGCCGGGAAGTAAACCTTCTGCATTCCCAAACATGTACGGTTGTATGCTGCCCGCAAATTGCGATAATGCTGAACCACCGGCAACCCAATTGGTGATGTCCATTTAATAGCTTGGTGTTTGTTCTGCTTAGTGATCTCGACTGCCCATGCCGATAGCCAGTCCATTATTTTTGTTGCTGCCTGCGACTTGCCGGTTAATTCACTATTGACGATCTCACGCAAATACTTGGACGTTTCGTATGGATTTTCGATACCACTGGCGACGATTCGTTCCTGTAGCTGCCTGCGTGTACCTACAGGCGTAACACCATAAGTCTTGGTCATTGTTGGCGACTTGACCATCTTTCGATTGATGTGGCCTTCGAGTCGTTTGGCAAATTCATCCCCTGCTGATGCGTCTTGTGAGACACGCAAGCCGACCTGTTCTGATATCGCTTCATAGATGTCACTTGGAAATTCATTGGGGATCATGTTTACGGCTGCTGCTGACACTTCGTCACGTCCCAAGGCTGCATAGTGCTGTAAGCCGTTGCACGATCCGTCCTGCTGGATGGGTATGTGACATACTTGTCCATCTGACAAAGCCATTGCAGCTGCAAGGAATTGAAACGGTTTGTCTGCCTGATGCCACCAAACATCCTCAAGCGGATATCTAGCGGTGTAATCAATTTCTGATTCGTGTTGGTCAACCCACAAGACACGTTCTGAGAACGGCCCGCTGTCCACGCCAAAGCAATTGGCGATGTGAACCTTGAGCCACCACGTTGCACGGTCATCGAGCTTTACACCTTCTTCAAATTGAAGCAGGCCACGGCTGATATCGTCTCCTTGGTGTTGCAAGTAGACAGGTATCGGATATGCACGGCCACGAAAATCCATCGTGTGTGGGAAAAATATCGTCCGATCCGCATTGCTCTGTGCTGTGTTAAGCAGGCCCAAGAAGTTCTTTCGGAGTGACAACTCCATGACGTTCTTTTTCCAGATTCTAGCCCGTTCCTTCTTGGCTTCTTTTATCAGCGATGGGTCATCTGCTCCAATCCTTGGCGGCATTACAAGCGGGTCTGCTGAGGGCATACCTAGCTGGCTGCCGCCTCTCTCCCATAATGCTGTTACTACGCTGAGAATTTTAGGATTGATCTGCCACGGCGTTGCGTTGAGGTGATTAACCCCGTCATAGACGGCTGACATATCAGCTTTGGCGATTGCGTCCTTTTGTGACTTGCAAGACTTGAGTATTAACGGTGCTTCGAGTTTGTAATAACCGCCTTTATCTTTATCTGACCATTTGGCTGGTACGGTAATCATGGGCTGGTAGATCGGCCTAAGCCTTGCCCTTGAAGCGTTGCCATCGTCAAAAGCGACTAATGCAAATTCAGAAAGTTGAATATGCTTCCATGTTTTGAGTCCCTTGCCTTTGACTTCTTTGATGTACTTGACCACAAAGCCACGTTTGGTATTGCCTACCCAGTCTTTGAGATTGTCTGATTCCTCATCACGATTCTTGTCAATGAACAAGCATTCGTTTTGTAAGTGGTACAACATCCTGTCACCAATATGCCGCCGGATTCGCATCCCCCACCCTTCCTCAAAACCTTCCTTTTTGGCAATACGATTGATATCTACCGTGGTTGGGCCTTTGCGTCTGGCATGATTGAGTTTGTCTTTGACTTCTTTTCCACCTGCCAAGCTGTTTTTCAGATTGATCTGTGCTTCAAAAGCACGACCGATGGCATATGACAAAGTGCCTTGTGTTGGGCCGTTTGGTTGTTGCTGCAAGCATTGGCAGAACGCTGTGTTTAATGCGAGTACCGCTGCTTCTTTGGCTTTTAACTGACATAATGCAGCCCCGTAGATGTGAGGTTTACCCCCACGCGACTGGCCTGACTTAATTGCTCGCTGGTCGGCTGTAATGGCTTTCACCATGTTTGGATACCAATAAGCAATAAGGCGCTCTGATGCTTTAAGATTGCCGCCTTCCCCTCGAACGATTGCTTCGTTTACGAGATCGTCGTAACGCCCTACCCCGTTTTGAAGTGAAGATATTTCGTTTTCAATCTGATCCGATACCGATGAACCTGTGAGTACATTATCCATCCATCACCATCCCTGCGATGTTAAGATTAAAAAAATGCCCCTGCCAGTGTGGGTAACTGACAGGGGTGCGAGAATGAGAGCTTGTTTAAGACTTTGCTTTTGCAATGCTGACAAATGCAGTAGCGTCCGGCCCCATGATGTTTTTCAAAACGACCTTGGTGTCATCGTTTTGAAAGTTCACAATTCCAGAATTACTCTTCTTGACGGCTTCGATTGCTTTAACAATTTGAACGGCAGCATTCGTGACAGATGCGGTTCTATCCTCGGCCTGCCTAGCTTCTTTGCTGACAGTCTTGAGTTGCTTGCCCTTTTTGTAGCTAGATAGCCCCCGATTGATAGCAAGGAATCCGTTCCCAGCCGCAATAATGATTGTTGCAGCCAATGCACTGATCCCGCCAGTGATAGGCGCAGCTACAACTCCGGCTGCTGTGATGGCTGTTTGGATTGGGGTTGGGATGGATTCTTGCTGATCTAATGCCTTGCACGCTGGCATGAACAAGACGATGACGATTGCAAGTAAGAACAGAACGATTGGTAAACGTAGACGTGACATGATGGCCTCTCATCTCTGAGGGCTGTCGTGCTGGTTTCATCATAAGGCAGTAAAGACAATAAAGTCAAGAACCACTCGAAGCAGGAGGGAGGATAGACCGACCCTAGGGTCGATCTGGTCACTCGTGAGCTTTCGGGCATCTGAGCCGGTGCTTGCTGGATTTGATTTCGGAGTCGTTGCACTTGTACCTAGACACTCCGGCGTATGGTGTCACACCGATTTACAAGGGTCGTACTCAACTGGATCACACGCGATACTTCCGTCTGGAAACGAAGCCTCCGTTTGGCTACCTGATCCGCTCGCAACGGTCGGCTCATGCAGGTGTGAACAATTTTTGATTTTAGATTTTTGTATCTTATTCCGTCCAAGAATTTTTAAAAAACTTTTCCACAAACAGGGCCGCGTTTAGGCCCGAAGTAGGGCTTTGTTAGTATCACAGGGACCAATTAGGTACCAATCCTGACGGGTGTGTATGGGTAGCAGACGGGAGTGTATGTAAAAAAAAACTGCCGTCACGATTCAGAAATGGCGTTTTTTGGCGAATTAGAGCGGTTTTTAAGAAAAATGATCCGATGCTTCCAAGGTAAATGTTGCCGGTTCGACCCCGGTCACCCGCTTTTAAAACCGTTGTTAGCCTTTTGGCGACAGCGGTTTTTTTTATGCGCATTACGACTACATATGACTCACGGGGCCTGAGGGGGTTTCCTGCATGATCTGCCAATCTTTTTCGATTGTTGTTCGCCATTTTTGAGCTGCTTGAGTAAGTTCATGGGTCAATTGAGGGTTCTCATTAGCCACGTTATTACATTCTCCCATGTCCTGATCAAGATCTGCAAGATGAACTTCATCTTCTGGCGGCGAACCTTCAACGAGTTGACCTTTGAGCACCAGCTTCATATTGCCCCGTCGGATGGCGGTCTGATCATTCATTTCCCAATAAAGGTCTCGCTGGGGTAAAGGTTGGCCCTTGGTGACATAGGGCATGATGTCAATACCATCAACACCATAAGGTTGTGGATCTCCACCTGCGATTTTGAGCATCGAGGGCATGATATCCATCGCGGCTACCGGTTGGTCAAGCACCTGTTTTGCAGGGATTGCATCAGGCCAGCTAAGTAACCCTGGGACACGAATCCCCCCTTCATAGAGACTGACTTTGCGTCCCTTGAGTTTGCCCGCTGACGAGCCGTAGTAGTGATCAGGCG
>JAESSU010000538.1 GCA_016763955.1 Phycisphaeraceae bacterium
ATCGCGTCGGTACTCAGGGCGACCACTTCACGTGAGAGTTGCACAGGAGCGGCGGGGCCAGCTGCAAGCTTGGCAGTCAGATCAGTGTTGGCCTGCTTTGCCTTGTCGAGTTCGGCTTGCAACTCAGTGAGTCCGGTTGGATCGTCAAGGCTGAGCATGATCTTTTGGGCTACAACGGAGTCGGCGACATCATCGGCAAGTCCGAGTTTCTTTTTGGCATCAGTAATCTGTTCTTTGGTGAGCATGGGGCTCTCCTGCTTAGAGTTATGATTCTCGGAAAAACCTTCCGGGGGTACATCATGTTGATTGAGAGAAAAAAAGATTCGGTGTGGTGCGGCGGTGTCAGACTGAGCGCCTTGCAAAGATGCTGCGATGGGGACGAATGGCTGTTGGTCGCCGACCACAGGTTTGCGGCAGACAGTGATAGCGGTGATCGCCTCGCCGTAGATATGTCCCTTGCCATCTTGAAAGCCGGGTTCGATTTCGATGGAGACTTCTGGGCATCGCTCTAACAGCAAGACACTTTCCTTGTCAGGCACGGTCAGGTCGAACATCAATGTTTCATCGTCGCGGTACAGATAATCGACCGTGCCGATTTTGGCAGCGGCTCCCTTTTTGTGATCAACGGTGAGATCAACCTGTACGCCGTTGCCACGCATGAACTGGAATTGTTCGATCCAGCTAGAGATGCGTTGGGGGGTGACTTCAAGAAGTAGACTGGTCCCATCAATGGGGTTGCGAGCGATGAACTGTCCCACACGGATCGCATCTTTTTTAAAGCGAAACGTGCCGGTAGTGCCAAGTTGAATCGGGTTTGATCCAGAGAATCCAAGCGAGAAGGGGACGAGAAGTTTGGTCACGACTCGCCCCCGTCCCTCGGATGTCCAGGGCAAAGCAAGGGAGGTGGTGTAATCAACCCAAGCCCGTTAGCAATTCTCAGTATGATGATAGTTTGATTGCTCATCGACAGGCGGTTGCCTGCTAGAGCTTAGATGTGGCGTAGGGCGGTGTTAAACAGACTGTTCGGCAAGGTACTCTTGACGCTGGCGTTCTTTGAGGAATCCATCAGGATCAGCTTCGTAGGCTGGGACTTCGTCGTCATTAAGTGCAACGCGATCACCGCCGGTGAATAGAAAACCGATATGCTCTTCGGCAAATGTCAGAGGGAGTTGCTGCTCGTCCATCACAACCTTGACGGCTTCATCGAAGCTCATATCAAAAAGTTCTAAAGTTGTGTGGATCATTGGTTACTCCAACCCAAATCAGAAAACAGCTTACCCATTTCGACATTTATCGACTGAAAGTCTTCGTCATCCCACTGCGTTCCCAAGAAATTGTCTTCTTGCAGATTTTTAAGTTCACCTTTTATTTTACGGCCTGTTGACTTAGATGCAATGAATTGTGCGTAAGAACGGGCAAATAATTCATCATTGCCCATTAGATAATCGACGTGTTTGACTAAGTTAGTGTTATTCTGCGCAGCAAATACCGCGCGGCGTTCTGCTAGTTTTGAATAAGACTTCGATTGCTTAATAGCTTGTATTACACGGCTTGTACGATCTCCAGACTCGGAATCAAACGCACCTTTTGTGCCAATGCCATGGTGGTCAAGATAATGACCCATCTCGTGGACCATTGTCATCCGTGGATTATCGCCTTTAGTGCTGAGCCTGAATTTAAACGGCTTGTTTGTACGCCCGCTGTAAACATAGGCGCCTAGTTTTGTAGGGGAGGATGTAGACTGGATATCAAGCTGCTCCATGCTATCAGGCACACTATGGATGTTATTGATAGCTTCCATTGCATCGCTGACTGCACTCGCGTTTTTACTCCTCGCCCCATATTTAACCAGATTTTTGGGATGCTTAAGCTGGCTGTTTCTGGCTGGTTGTAGCGGTATGTTTATAGGAGTTGGTGCAGGGGCAATTACTGCCGGTGCTGGCTCTGCCTGGACAACTGGCGGTGGGATGACTGGATCCACTGGCTCTGGCGGTTTTGCCGGTGGGATTGGCATGTTGTAAATCTGCCCCGGATTAAACTCAAACCCATGATCCGCTTGAGGCTGATACGTCACGCCATCGATCACCTTGGCCTTGGGCCTGATGATCCTGCGGTTATTAGCTAGATCGTCGCCCTCGAAAATCTCCAATGCCTAGCATCGACACGACCAACCGTTGGCGGGCCAGTTTGTCATCCAGAATGGATCGTCTTTGGGCAGCCGCACGCCATCCATAACAGCATGGCTAGACCGCACCCGATCATCACCGACCGTGCTGTATTCAAAGCCCCAAAGAATCTCGTCAATCTCAGGCTCGCGTAATGCAGCCCACCGTCCTGCACCGTAAGCAAGCTGTGTCTGGGTGCGGAAGATCGCTTCAAGCGTGTAGCTGTTCTGGGGTGTGATACCAGCTGCATTGAACACGCCTTGTAATTCACGAATACCCTGACTGACATGCACCTGCCGCTGCGTGAGTTCAAGCATCTTAGCTGTCACCCGGCCATTGGCTGCACGTGTGAGTGTGTGCATTGTTTGAGCGACATCAGGTGCAAAGATTTGACGCATCTGGTCAATACTCTGACCGCTGTAGTGCATCTGGCGTTTTAGCGCGTTGATGGCATTGTCATAAGCAGTGGAGAGCTTGACGGTCTTGGACTGGTGAGCTTCGACGGTTTGAAGTACTCGCTGGCGACCTTTGAGATAGGCAGCGACCATGGCATCAACAAGCAAGGGAGTGGCGGCGCTGAGTTGATCACGGATCACACCGCTAGGATCATCACCAGCCTTGTAAACTCGTAACGCTTCGATGCGTGTCCTGCGACCGATCTTAGACGCAGCGTTGATACCAATGACTTCAAGACGGGCACGATCTGCGTCCAATTGCTCAGCATAACGGCGGTGTTGCGGGGAGATAGCCATGGATCACCCCTTCACACGCTTCTCAAGATCATCAAGCAGAGAGTCGGCAGGATTGCCAGCCTTGGGTTTTTCGGGTTTCAATGGCTCAGGCAATAAAGGCAGCTTGGTGAGTTCAAGCGTTTGCTCAAGATCCATGTATAGCTTGAGTTCTTCACGTCCATCAGGTGTGGCGAGCATGGCCTTGACCAGATCACGCGAGAATTGCACGTTGGCATCTTGCAGTGGGTTAGGGATGAACCATACAGATCCGCGAGCCTGTTCACCAAAATTAAGCACCAGCAATTGGTCAACCACATACCAGTTGATCAGACGGGAGATGTCTTTTTGGAGCTTCTCGCCATCGAGTAAGCCAAGATCACCGTGGGTTTGTGCTTCTGCTTTTGTGCCGAGCTGCCCTTCAAGTGCGGAGCGTTCCGGCCGCAGGTAGCCACGAAATTTTAGTGAATCAAGGTAACGCAATCGTTCGATGAATCCCGGTTGACGAGAGCCTTTGTCTTCCATCAGTTCGATGGCCCATGTCTTGCCATCAGCGTCATCATCCATCGCCTTGAGATTGGGAACCGCAATGCCATGACCTGCTGCGATTGCATCAAGTAAACGCTGAGCGATTTCGTAGTTGTCCCGTTCAATACCATCCTTGTCGATGGACTGCCCTGTCGGGTAATGGACCACCGGCATCACGCCCGCGATCTTTCGGTCATACCTTGCTGCACCGTCATTAGCTTGCAGCCACCATGACCATGTTTGCCGGATGTTCTCTAATCGGGGACGGCCATAATGGTTGTCACCTAGCCGATCACAGGTAAATAACAGTGTTTTTTCAACAGGCAAACTGACAGATGCTTGTTTAAATCCTTGAAATTTACCGTTGTTGTCGATGTTGATTTGTGTGATATCGTGCAGCAGGTGCTTGAGGCGTTTGAGGACGATCTTGCCCTCGCTCATATCAAAGACCTTCTCGAAGCCCACCCAACCATAATCCAGAGCAAGTAAAGTCTTTTCAGCAATGTCGGAGATCATCGGATCAAGCATGTCCTCGATAAATTTCACGCGATCTTCGGGTGTACCCTCGCTTGACTGGACTGACCAGGTGTTGCCAACGATAGGGGCCATCACCACTGCGCGGGCTAACGCGATTGTCGGATCGGTGAGCATCGCACGGTATGTGTCGTAAGTTCCCGGAGGCGCATCATCAAGGCCGGGCAGTTCAACCCACGTGGACAGGCCCATAGCGACGGCCTGTGATCCGGTCTCTTCACCCATCTGTGGCTTATCGCTGAGTTTGGCAGGTCGTTCAGCCATTGGAACTGATCTCCAACGCTTTAATGCGAGCTTCGAGATTGGCAAACTTGGTGGCAGCTCTCCATGTCAGCCCGCACGCAATGATCACCAGCCCTAGCGGGATCAGTGAACTCTCACCCACGACCGTGGCTGTGGCAATGGTGGCGGTGGCGGTGACTGCTGAGACGATGCGTAAAATTGCGATTTCAAACACGGGCGTTCTCCGTCCGGGGTATCAGGGGGGGGCTGACAAGCGGTTGGAGAAAAAAAGTTTTAGGTGGCGTGGGGCGGTGTTAGATATGCAGGGTGGTTATACTGGTGGAATAACTTCTGGAGGTAAAAATGAACCCGTCCCTTCACATGGGGCAGCATTGCGTGAAGGGTTGCAGAGTAAAATGATTTTGGAGAGCAAAAGTCTATGTCGAGAATAAAAAAACTTTTAATTTGCAAAACACCCAATTGGACTGCGTTGGCGAAAATACAACGGTTCAAGGTTGTTAAGACAATGTACGTTTGGTTGTTTATTGTGCCTGTGGCAGCAAAAATGCTAGAGAAAGTTAATGATGCTGCTGGGGTGACTGTTTGGGGCTATTCCTTCGAGCTGCAAAATGGGACTCCCTTTTTCTTGGAAGATGTTTTATATGTGCTCAGTGTGCTCTGTTCTTGCAAATCTAATTTCCCGTTTTCGTTGCTATAAATTGATCAGAGATCACGTGAATTATTCAGATTTTATTCAAGCAGGTAAAACAATAGACCAGCATCAGGAATATGCCTGTGAATATAGTGTTTGTCATGGTGTTGGAGATTCTTCATCTCTGTCAGACCCAGGAAAGCTTCAAAAATTCGGCGAAGATTTATTAAAATCTGAGTATTGGTATCTTGTGAAATGCATGGACTCTCACCGAGAGTATTCGCGTTTGTGTTGTTTCCTTTTCTATGCGGCTGGTTTTTTGTTGTTGTTAGTGGTCTTTTTACAGAATTTTGAATACGTTGCAAGTGTTATGTTTTAAACATTCACCCGTCCCTCACCGGCAATCTGACGCAGTGGCCTGATCCGATGCACGCGATACCGCTCAGCGTCGCTGGCATGGGTCGGTGTGAAGTCAGCATCCTTGTCCGGCTTGCCATGCTCATCGGGCATCACTTCCCGCAGGTCGCGGATTAGCTTCTTGCACTGGGGATGGATCAGCCAATGCACTTCGCCATCAAGATCACTTAAGGCATCATTGGTGGACATCACTGAATCGATAATGCCCGGCGCTTGCTTGGGAACACGACGGCGAATGCTCACGCCAAGCGGCACTAAAGCTCGCTGCATGATCTTGTAGCCTGAGTCACTGGTGTAGATCGATTCTGATCTGCCTGCACTATCACCAAATATCTGAATCTCACGAATCCCCCGGCCCCCCCGGATCTCCTTGCTTTGCTCTGGCCACCAACGGTCGGTGAAATCTCTCATAATCTGGATCGTGTCCCAGCGGTCGCCGTAGAGTTCATCGAATGTTGTGATCATGTCTGCACGCTCATCGTATTGACCGATCAACATATGACTGCCGGGGCGTTTGTTAAAGTCAATAGCAATGGACAGTGGTAAGGCAGGGTTGAGTGCCACGGTATTTCTGACATTGCGGGCCTCGCTGAAATGGTGGTAAACCGCATCATCGCCTAGGCCTTTGGGGTCTTGTTGATAGACAGCATCCCAAATGCCGCCGGACTGCTTACTGCCTAGTAGGGATTCGAGCGTGTGTAGCTTAGGACACAACACAGCACCTTTGGGCCGTCGCATTGGATCGCCTTGCTCAGCGATAGCCGGTAAGCGGATTAGCTGCCAGTCATCGGGGTGATCCTTGAGCAGATAGCCAGACAGATCATCAGGATGCCAACGGGTATGCAAGACGATCATGGTGGTGTTCTGTTGACGGCGTGTGTAGAACGCAGAGTCGAACCATGTTTTAACCTTGCGACGGGTAGCAGGGGACCATGCGTCTGACCAATCTTTGTAGGGATCATCAATCAGGCCAATGTCCATTGGAAAGCCGGATATCGCGCCGCCAATGGTCGTGCTGTATAAACCGCCCACGCCGGTGTGGGTGTTCCAACGGCCCACCGCTTTATTGTCAGCCTTGAGGCTCGTGTTTAATTCAGGTCGCTCAACGAATTGATCTCTCACAAAACTGCTGTGGCCAAAGATCAAGTCTTTGGAGTACGACGCGGAGACGATTCTTTTGTCTGGCCAGTGTTCCAATAGCACACAATAAGCCAGCGGCAAAGGAACCAGCTTTTTCCATGCTGTGGGGGCATGTTGATAATCAGTCGGCCGCGTCCTTTACGGATGGCACGTGTGACGATGTTGGCGATGTAAGCAACATGCTCAAAGACATGGTATTGCATCGCTGCGGGATCATCATGTGTGATCCACGCAGCGAACCAGTCAGGTCGAGAGCAGATGACCTCACGCGGAACCTTGCTCCAATCAACCCCCGCCCCCGGAACCTCCGGAAGTTCAATGCTATGCGATATGGGTGTGGCAAGGTCATTCACTTTCATCCTCATCTACCACGCCAGTTGGTAGGCCCATCGCTACGCCCAAAGTCTGAGCAGCAGCTGCAAGTGCAGGGTCGCTAGCAATCTTTGAAGCGTGCTGCGGATCAATGATTTGCTGCTGAATTGGCTTGCCGTCCTTGCCGGTGATTTCATGTTTGAGTGGCGACTCAAGGCCCATGATCTTGTCGACCCGCTTCTGGGCCCGGAGTTTGTTGATGGTGCTGGACTTGTTGTCAGATACGACCGACCGGTACAAGCCTAAGCTTCTAGCAATCAGTACCTCGCGGGGCTCATCTAGCTCTTCGATCAATATGTTGCGAGCAGAAGATAGATACCGTTCAGCAGTCCGAGCAGACACGCCAAACGAAGACCTACACATCTTCTTGATCTCGCTCTTGGAGCTACCCGCGACAAGCATCTGCAACACACGGTCAATACGCGATTCTTTTTCAAGTTTTGTAGGTTTATCAGTCATATCAATAGGTGATTGGCTAAATGCGACATGTTTTGTGGCGGGGCGGAGGGGAAAATTTCGATTGTTTAATGTATTGACGATGGATATACTTTGTATATAGACATCAATAAAGGGCCTGATTATGATTAAGACAGTGACAAAGCACGGAAACAGTTATGCGATGATAATCGACAAGCCTATTCTTGAATTGCTTCATGCCACAGCCGATACCGCTTTTGAGATTGTGACGGATGGGCGGTCGTTGGTATTGACCCCGATTCATGATCCAAAGGAAGAAGCGAAATTCACACAAGCCATTGATCGAGTTCATAAACGATTTGGCAAAGCAATGAAGAAGTTGGCGGAGTAGTCAATGTCGATTGTCTTTCTCGAAAACCATCATGTACTGCGTTTGCATCAAAGCTTGATTGAAACCTATGGTGGGCAGGCGGGGGTTCGAGACAGTGGGTTGCTTGACTCAGCTATTGCACAGCCTAAAGCGATGTTTTCTCAACAGTACCTGCATGATGAGCCATTTGGTATGGCTGCTGCCTATTTGTATCACATCGTTGAGAACCATCCCTTTTTTGATGGGAACAAGCGTACTGGAGCAGCTAGTGCTATTGTGTTTCTGGATATCAATGGCATTCAAATTGATAACAATGAGCAGGGGCTTGTTGACCTGACGTTGTCTGTTGC
This sequence comes from Phycisphaeraceae bacterium, assembly GCA_016763955.1. GTDB lineage: Bacteria > Planctomycetota > Phycisphaerae > Phycisphaerales > Phycisphaeraceae > UBA7800. The sequence continues at coordinate 7,896 of JAESSU010000538.1, forward strand.
AACAGGTAGGGCAGTTAAGTTGGATGTTGCAAATTTCTTTTTAGAACATCAACTTAAGTAACCACCACCGGCGACACCGGTCCCAGTGCATCCACTACAACTGCCGGAACATCAGACCAAACACCATAACCATTAGCGTCAGCAGGTCGCACTTGCAGGCGCATGGTTTGTCCATGTGTGAACGGGCCGACGGTCACTTGTGTGATGTATGCACCATCAGATGGCGCGGTGAGCGTGTCGATGATCTGTTGCGTGGCGGTGTCGTATACTTCAAAGCTCGTTGGATTGCGGTGCCAAGTCTGCAAATCCTCAAGGGTGATCGCCAAGCTGATCTTGCCCGCGACGATAGGCAGAGCGGTGATACTATCAATCTCTCGCAGTTGTGTAAGCACATGGCCATCAGCTGCGAACGTGACATCGATGGGCGTCTTGGTGGACTCATTGCCGTACTGATCAACATAGGATAGTTCTAATGCCCACAACCCTACTGGCATCAGGCTAAATAGGTCGAGTTGGCGGGCGGTTCCACTGGCTTGAGCGACTACTGTGTTGTCATGGTAGAACATAAACTGTGGGTAGTGGATGATTGCAGATGTGGTGATGGACAGTTGAGAATTGCCGGTCAATTTCTTAAAGCTTGATACTGATGCAGCGGTAGTGATCTGCAATGAAGACGTTCCAGAGATTTTCCGAATAGAACTCAGGCTGCCCGACGCGGTGAAGTCTAACACCGTCGCACTAGCTACCATTTTTTGACTGTTGAGCGTGCCGTTGGCTGTGATGGTCAGGTCTGCATTACCCGAAAGTTTCTTGACGCTGGAAATCGCTGCTGTTGTCGAGATCGCCAGGGATGAAGTGGCTGATAGGCTGCGAAGCTTGGTGATGCTAGCTGATGTGGTGAACGATAGGCTCGCATTGCCTGCGATGTTGCCATTGCGTGCGAACATCGAGCCGTTGGCCGTGATCGACAGGTCCGCATTGCCTGAAAGCTTCTTGGTACTGCTAGCAGTAGCAGACGTGCTGACCGACAGCGTACTGCTGCCGACGAGCTTCTTTGTTGATGAGACGTTGCCTGCTGCCGAAATAGACAGACCACTACTGCCAACCATCCTATTGGGGTTGGAGCCACTAAGTAGCAGGAATAGTCCTTGTCTATTGAGCATAGGTCAGGATCAGTCGGCAGTGAAAGTAAGATCGCCTGCAGCAAACAAAGGGGTGTCGCCGGAAATGAACGCTTTAGCCGCAGCGAGCGTGCCATAGAAGATCATGTTGCCAGCGGTCACAGCATCGTAGACTGCAAAATGTGTGATTGTCCCCCATGCTCCTGTCGCTGCTGGGAACTGAATGGCATTGGCATTGCTTGTCACGCCACTAGCAGCAACGTTCCAATCGGCTGCTACGGTGGAGACGCGGGCATAGCCGTTGCCGACAGGCGGTGTTGAGCCTGAACCGTCTTCGGTTGGATCGGCTGTGGAGAGTTCGATATAGAGTGCCGGAGCCGATGCAAGCACGCCAAAGGCACTGGTCTTGCCGAACAGGCTATTGAGAACGGCGTCTTCTGCATAGTTTGAGAGTGTCATAGAAATATCCTTGTTTACAGGGGGTGATTATTACTTCCGGGGGTGGGGCCGGG
>JAESSU010000539.1 GCA_016763955.1 Phycisphaeraceae bacterium
ACGTGATTACGATCGCCATCTTTATAAGTCGAGAAACTTGGTAGAACGCTTATTTCAGAAGCTTAAAAGCTACCGTCGCATCGCCACACGCTACGAAAGGCTGGCTAGAAACTACCAATCCATGCTCCATTTAGTCGCAACCGTCATCTGGCTAGCATGATTGAGAACGCTGCCTAAGTCAAACACATCTAATCTTTGACCGGAGCACATCCATTGACACATCATCTCCAAAACCATTTTGCGATAATGGCATCCATTCTAATCCTCTGCATGCTAACACTCACCGGCTGCCAAACGATGCAAGACCTACTTCAAGCGATGCCCAAACCCACCGCGGAAATTCAATCCCTATCACTGGGAAATATTAATCTCAAAAATTCGACCGTGAACATCGCCATCAAAGTCAACAATCCTTACAGCGTCTCAATCCCCAATCTCAATTTGGATTACGCTCTTAAAACACAAGGCATTGACTTTATCTCAGGCATGGTTTCATCAGACACCGCAATCCAGGCCCGGCAATCCTCAACAATCAATATTCCCGTGAAAGTCTCCTACGCATCCTTACTCAAACTCGCTCAGACCGTGCGCCCTGGGCAAGTGATTGCATATGATGCTCACGTCAAACTTTCAACTCATGTACCGGGCGTTGGGCCCTTGAGTCTGCCCATGCACAAACAAGGCCAATTGCCCGTTCCCATGATCCCCAAAGTGACCATCAGTCAGGTCGATTGGGGCAACATCTCACTGACAAATACCAATGCGGTGATTCATCTGAATGTCACCAATCTCAATGCCTTTACGGTGGGCATGAAACAACTGGACTACAATTTTTCCATCGGCGGGCAATCAGTCTTCAATTCAAAAATCACAACCCCACGACAATTTGAAACAAATAAAATGCAAACGTTGCAGATCCCCATCTCTTTCAAAGCCACCCGTCTTGGGTTTGGCATTTTAAACATGATCCGAAACAAAAAAGCCAGCTACAGCATGTCCGGCAAGCTCGATGCGCAAACACCGTATGGCCCGATCACATTCCCGTTTTCAAGTCATCACTAGAGCATCATTGCAGCTAAAACGACACGTATTGCATCTTGCGATGCATCAGCGGCACGCCCCCGGAAGTGTCGCAGCTATTTCCTGTAGCACTGCCAATCGTGATCCAATACCATTTAGCTGCAATGAACGACTAGTGGTTTATTGCAGATAGAACGTCACATGATGCATCAGCGATGCGTCGCATCGCAGCTATTTTTAAAACAAAAATGATGACGAAATGATGAGTGCTTTAAATTTCAATCGCGCGTCATCGACTTAAAACAAACGTTGTCGAAATTGAAGCGGGCTTTGAGAGGTGATGCGCTTAAACTGAACCCCTAGATCACCGGTGTTTTCATAGCCTAGTTTATGAGCAATGGTTTGCAAACTAATACTATGATCACCGAGCATACTTATCGCTCGGTCAATGCGTAAACGATGCTGGTACGCGCTAAGTTCCATGCCTGTTCGTTTAAAAAATGTCGCACGAATTTTGCTCGCAGGGATATCGCATTGCTGGCTTAGTGATTCAATACTTAGGGCCTTGTCCAAGTTTTGAACTAAGTCATTACGACAGATCGTCAGCAAATCATTATCCTTAATCGGCTGATGTGTGAGCTCCAAAATCAATTGCTGGGCAGATAACGCAGTCCATGCCAACGTATCATCAGGGCTATTGCGAAGTGCATCGGTGATCTGGTCAAAAGTTTCAAGCAACGACAACACCACACCCACATTCACCACCGTGCGATCTGAATTAATGATATTTATTGACATCAGCTGCTGAGCAAATTCAGCTTCAATTCCCATGCGGACACAAGCCCATCCTGATGTTTCCTCAGGCAACAAACGGTAACGTGTGTCTGCTGGAATCTGCAACACATCACCAGCCTGAATCGTGATGCGTTGACCATTTGGATAGAGCTGATAATCTGCCTGACCTTCGAGCACATAAATCAACTGCCATTGACTTAGTTCGATGTAGGCATCTTGTTGCTTTTGCATATGATCAGCAGTCTGAAAACCGCAAAAAATCACGGAAGATTTACTGATAAGGCTCACACTGCGATAGGCAATGTCATCTCGCAAAAAACGAGCAGGAATGAGTACCAGTTCATCATTCATCGGTTGTCATCCTCTTTTATGCGTTGAACTGAGGTGGGCACGGCTATCAGATCTCGAGTTTCCAGTTCATCTAAATCAATCCCTAAATCACAATACCCGAAAACAGCAAAGTAATGAAACTGCGAGTTCTATATGCCCATCGGGTATCCATAAAAACAGCCACACACCCAAGGGCATGCGGCTGTCATTATATCTATGAATAACACATCTAAAAATAGATTTCGTTATTCGTCTTTGTTGTCAATTAAGTCCTGCACGACGGATGGATCAGCCAGCGTGGAAATATCACCAACCTTGTCGCTTTCACCTTCAGCAATCTTGCGAAGAATCCGACGCATGATTTTACCCGAGCGTGTCTTGGGCAAACTTGGAGCCCACTGGATCGCATCAGGGGTCGCAATCGGGCCGATATGTTGACGAACGCATTTTACCAATTCGCCCTTTAATTCATCCGTCCCTTCAATCCCGTTTTTAAGGGTGACGTAAGCATAAATACCTTGCCCCTTGATTGGATGCGGACACCCCACGACGGCGGCTTCGGCCACGCTGCTGTGAGCCACCAGTGCGGATTCGACTTCTGCGGTTCCCAAACGGTGACCGGAGATGTTAATCACATCGTCTACGCGCCCTAGCAACCAGTAGTCACCATCAGCATCAACCTTCGCACCGTCACCGGTAAAGTACATGCCTTCATAGGTGCTAAAATAGGTACTGACAAAGCGATTGTGATCGCCCCAAGTGGTGCGCATAATGCCCGGCCATGGCTTTTTAATACAGAGCTTGCCTGATTCACCTGTTGCAACTTCATTGCCTTGATCATCCAAAATGACTGGCTCAACACCAAAGAAGGGTCGCGTCGCACAGCCGGGCTTCATCTTAATTGCCCCAGGCAATCCGGTGATCATATGCCCGCCTGTTTCCGTCTGCCACCAAGTATCAACAATAGGGCAACGGCCATGTCCGACGACGTTGTAGTACCACTGCCAAACTTCGGGGTTGATCGGTTCGCCGACTGTGCCTAGCACTTTGAGACTCGATAAATCATGTTGGGTCACAAAGTCATCACCGGCTTGAATCAATGCACGAATTGCAGTGGGAGCGGTGTAAAACTGCGTGACTTTGTACTTATCAACCACGTCCCAAAATCGCCCCGCATCGGGATATGTAGGCACGCCTTCAAACACCACTTGGGTTGCACCATTAAACAATGGGCCATAAGCAATGTAACTATGTCCGGTGATCCATCCCACGTCTGCAGTACACCACCAGATGTCTCCCTCTTGATAGTCAAAGGTGTATTTAAATGTGGTCGCAGTCCAGACCATGAACCCGCCGGTGGTATGCAAAACGCCCTTAGGTTTTCCTGTGGAACCGGAAGTATAGAGAATAAACAGCGGGTCTTCAGCATCAAGCCAGACCACCGGGCAATCAGCAGACGCATCGGCCATCGCATCGTGATACCAGACGTCGCGTCCTTCTTGCATGGGGACATCATTGCCCGTGCGCTGAACCACAAGAACATGCTCGACGCTTGGACACTGTGCCACCGCGATATCTGCATTGGTCTTCATCGGGATATCGTTCTTAGCCCCGCGAAGTGCTGTGTCCTGAGTGATAATCAGTTTGCACAACGAATCATTAGCACGGTCGCGTAAAGCTTCTGAACTAAACGCACCAAACACCACAGAGTGGATCGCACCAATCCGGGCGCAAGCAAGCATCGCAATAGAAGCTTGCGGGATCATCTGCATGTACAAGCATACGCGGTCGCCTTTTTCGACACCCATGCTTTTAAGAACGTTGGCTAACTTGCTCACTTCTTCGTGAAGCTGTTTATAGGTATAAGTTTTATCATCGCCTGGCTCGTTACCTTCCCAGAGAATCGCAACCTGATCACCACGAGTTTCAAGATGACGATCCAGCGCGTTGTAACAAATATTCGTCTGGCCACCCGCAAACCATTTCGTGGTGGCCTTGTCTGCCCAATCATATTCACGGACGCGTTGCCATTTTTTTTCCCAATGGAATGTCGAAGCGATCTCACCCCAGAACTTATCGGGATCCGCAATGGACTGGTCGTACATCTCTTGATACTGCGCCTCACTAGAGACATAAGCCTTAGCCGCAAAGTCGGCGGGGGGCGCGATGGATAAGGTGGCCTTAGAGGGCTCGGTCATAGAAACGTCTCCTTGGGTTGTAGCGGTACGCAAAAAAGTTAATCAAAGTTGCTGATGATTGTCCTATTGGCAGAAACCAATAGCAATCCCAATCTGCTTAATTTAGACACTACTGGCAGAATGTAAAGACCGTGACCCGGATGCATTGAGAATCTCCCCCCCCCCTGTCACAAGTATTACACACTCTTTTCTCCTATTTAATACATACATTTACTTATGTCCCAAAACTAAAACGCCGATCATTACGGTGTACTTTTACTTGCGTCTTCGCACTTACACAACTCGCCAGACAGGGCATTAATGGCTTGGAATTTTAAATTCAAACACATAAGCATCAAGGGACAAATTCGTTTGACCATGATTATTATGTCATTGGCGACGGTTTTGCTTGGAATCATAAGTCTATACGGACTCAACCATCTACAGCAAGAATGGGAGCGGTTAGCTGACCACTCTAAACACCGCACGCGACCGACCGCCCAGATTGCGACCCAGATTCTGCAATGTCGACGTTATGAAAAAGACATGTTTTTGAATCTACTAGATATCCCTCGTTTTGAATCTTATCTTAACAAGTGGAATCAGAAGATCAGCCAACTCTCTGAGACTCTCGGTGATTACTCTGACCATTGCTCTGCCTCCAACAAGATTAAGGAGGCTGAACGATGGCTTGTAGATGTCAACCTCTATCAGAATGCAGTGATGACGATCGTGCAGCAGATTAAAGCCAAGGAAATTCAAACACCCCAACAAGCCAATCTGGCAATGATGCCGCAAAAACACAGCGTCCGCTCTCTTATTCTCGACAGCTTTATTACTTTTAACAATAACTATTTAGCGACACAGAGAATCACGCAACATCACGCTAGGGAAATGACGTTTTTTAAATCGATCCTATTCATCCTGCTTCCCCTGCTCATTCTTGGCTGTACTGTAGCCATGATCAACATACCGCGTCGCATTGTTAATCCACTTAAATCCTTGAATCTTGCAGCAACCCGTCTACGTGATGGCGATTTGAATGCGCGCGTCGACACCAACCTACCGAACAACGAACTGGGCAAACTCGGCATTACCTTCAATGAAATGGCCCAGCAACTTCAGCTCCATGAAGTACAACTCCGTGAAGCCTGCAATGCAGCCGAATCACTGAACATTTCCAAGACCCGATTCCTCACGAACATAAGCCATGAACTGCGGACACCACTCACCGCAATTCTTGGATATGCTGAGTGTCTGCATCAACCCGACATGCTTGATGAATCTGCACAAGTCATCACTCGGTCTGGTGAACACCTCTTACAAATTGTTAACAACCTCCTGCAATTAACTGAAATTGAAACAACCCAATTCCATGTCTATGGACAGCAGACCCAACTCATGGAATTGATCAGGGAAGTCACTCAAGAGATCGAGCCCGCATGCATCAATAAACAACTGCAACTAATCCTGCCCCAAAACATGGCTTTAGAACATGACATCTACACAGATCCACTGCATTTAAAGGGGATATTGGAACATTTACTCAACAATGCAGTCAAATTCACCCCACAGGGATCCATAAGCATCCGTTGTCGAGAGTCCAAACAGGACCAATGTTTTGTCATCGAAATTCAAGACACCGGCAAAGGGATGACCCCCATACAAATCCAACGTGCAGGACAGCTCTTTGAACAGGGAGACGACTCGCTCACCCGGACTCATGGCGGCTTAGGGAACGGCCTAGCATTAAGCAAACGAATTCTTGAATATATGGAAGGCCAATTAAGTATCCAAAGCAAGGTAGATACGGGAACCTGTATCACCCTGACGCTTCCATTTCATGCCCCAAATATGCCCGCCGCAGAAAAATCCCCATCCCCGACAACGCCCTTAACAACGCCTCATCCATCCACAACCACCACACACCCTCGTGTCTTGATCGTTGATGACACGCCAGACATGCTAAAGCTAGCATGTTCACTTCTTAATCGTGTTGATATTAAAACCGATTGTGCAGGAAATGGGCAAATCGCTGTCGATATGGCAATGCGATCACAACAGCTTAAACAACCCTACGACCTGATCATCATGGACATGCAAATGCCCCAACTCGATGGCTACCAAGCAACTCGCTATTTACGCGAACACGGCTATACGCATTTGATTGTTGCCCACACCGCACATGCCTTAAACGCTGATCGACAAAAATGCCTTGATGCCGGCTGTGATGACTACATCGCCAAGCCCATCAAGCCCAAACAGTTCATTAAATATGTGCAGAACTACCTTAAACAAACAAACACCAACGCCTCGTAATCAATCTCACCTGCTCATTTCAATCATGTTTCGACTCACTTGGGACTGCATACAAATAACGTCCCCACCAAGCGGTTAAGTAATCAAAACATTCTCTTGGGAACACAAAATGTCAAATTCCTTTTGACCGACTTCCCACTTCCGCACACTAGTCTTGACAAATCCACACTATCGTGAGTCTAATCCTGCTAGAATGCCTAGACAATAATTTCCTGGGCAAACTTCCTAAACACCAATTCCCAGGACAGGAGACCACTATGAGCGATTATAATTTTGACGACGGTAGACCCAAAATCAAACACGTCAACTTCCGAAACAATCCCAAACAACCTTGGTACGTTTTTGCAGGACTTGGTTCGATCTTGTTTTTGATCATTGCCACTGCCGTTGGGGGCTGGCTAGCCTACACGTCATTTCGCATTGAAGTGCCTGCCAAGCATATTGCCATCCTCATCAAAAACACCGGCAAAAATATCACCAACGACATGGAACTAGCGCCTGATCAAAATCACAAAGGCATTCAAAGAGAAGTCCTTTCTGAAGGCCGCTATTTTTACAATCCCTATCACTGGGATTGGAAAATTGTGCCTATGGTCGAAATCCCCACCAACAAATTAGGTGTCCGCATTCGCTTTCAAGGTGATGACCTTGGCTATGCTCAAATCATTGCATGGGAACCCAATGAAAAAGGCATTGCTCCCGAAGTTTTGCGACCCGGGCGTTATTCCATCAACCTCCTACTTGAAGAAGTCCAACTCCACGACCCCGTGATTGTTCCTGCGGGCTACAAAGGCGTTGTGACTTTACTCTCCGCCCCGCTGCCGGAGAATCCCAACCTGCCCGTCACCGCTGAAGCAGGCAAGCGCGGTGTTCAAGCCAAAACCCTTGATCCGGGAACCTATTACTTAAACCCCTATGTCACCCATGTTTCTTTAGTGGATTGTCGTAGTCAAAAATTCGAGCTCGCCAAATTAGATGACATGGGTTTTCCCTCCAAGGACGGCTTTTGGGTGAGTCTCGATGGCATCATTGAGTTCCGCGTCAAGCCCGATCATGCAGCAGAAGTATTCGTCATCTACAACGATTCAAAAAACGATACAAACACCGGCGAAATGATCGATGAGGAAATTCGCAACAAAATCATCATGCCCAACGCACGAAGCTTTTGTCGCTTGCTGGGCTCCAATAGTTCAGGTCGGGACTTTATCGGCGGCCAAACACGCATTAAGTTCCAAGAAGACTTTCAAAATGCCATGCGTAAATCATGCGATCCGCTAGGCATTGAAATCATCCAAGCACTCATCACTGACATCAAACCCCCCCAGCGTATTGCCACGCCCGTCCGGGACCGTGAAGTCAATCGCCAGAAACTCAACCAATTTAAGCAAGAGATTCTCCAACAACAGTCAGAAAAGAAACTGGCTGTCGAAAAAGAACTGGTCTTGCGCAGTAGCCTACTTGTCAAAGCAGACCAAGAAGTCGTCACCATGACCGTCAACGCTCAGCGCGAACAGGAAGTTGCAATCACCAAAGCCAACGAAACCCTAGGCGTTGCCAAGTACAAACTTGAAGCCGCCAAAGACGAAGCAGCCGCCATCGTGGCCCGTGGCAAAGCGAATGCAGACGTGATCATCTTCCAGAATGAAGCCCAAGCTGCGGGCTGGAAAGCATCCGTTGCTGCCTTTGGCGGAGATGGCAATGCCTATGCCCGCTACATCCTCTACCGTGCATTAGCACCGGGCTATAACAACATCATGGTCAACACTTCCGACTCGCCGTTGATGGATGTCTTTAAATCGCTTCAAGACAATGCAACCACCAAACCTTAATCAAAATTCAAAGACCCTAAAGTCACCGTCCCCTGACTCAATCTCACCCTGCCTTGTCACTGAGATTAAAAGTTAAGAATAGATGGAAAGAATCACCATGTTTAAAATAATCAAAATAGTTGTAGTGATCGCAATCCTTGCAGCCGTGGGAATCACCTTTTTTCACTGGGCAGTTAATCGTGTCTACGTGCCAGTGAATCAGAGTTTGCTCCTGCGATACAAGGGGCCGTTGATTTTTGGCAGTCGTCTGATGGCTAAGCCCGGACACTTTGCCAAGGAAGGCGAAATCGGCATCTTGGGCAATCTCCGTGGCCCCGGTCGGCATTTTTACTGCCCTATCTGGTGGGAACGAACGCTCGTTAAAGACCAAATCGTCAAACCCGGTGAGGTTGCCATCGTCCGATCCATGCTCGGCAATGACCTGCCCCAAGGCCAGTACCTTGTCGATGGTCAACTTGGTGAGACACTAAGCAAAGGTATTCTTCGCAAAGTCTATGGCCCCGGTCGCTACCGTGCCAATCCCTATGCCTATGAATTCGACATCATTCAGACAGAAAAAATCCGCAGTGGCGG
>JAESSU010000540.1 GCA_016763955.1 Phycisphaeraceae bacterium
AACCGAACGCCACACCCATGAGGGATCTGATACGCAGATCCCTCACTTTATTGAAACAACCAACCGCGATAAAAACAACTTACAAGACGCAAAGATCGCAGAGACCCGAAAACAGAGCGGTAAAAAAATAATGGGTGATTTTTCGAAGGTCTCCTATGTCTTTAAACTTCCGGGGGCTAGGGTGAGGACTTCTTTTTTTTCTTGTTTTTGATGACCTTTGTCCCAGGCGTACCGGGCTTGGGTTTGTTGCGTTTGTTCATATTGCTCATGCTCACCTTTTCGAGTTCTGGTGAGTCTTTAAGCTGTTTGACTTGATCACGCAAAGCAGCAGCTCGTTCAAATGCCATTGAATCGGCTGCTTTAAACATTTTGTCTTCTAGTGATTTGATCAGTTCCAGCCGGTCGTATTCATCTTCAGATCGGGTTACTGCTGCTCGTGCGGTTTCCATTGCACGCAGTTCTACTTCAATGCCGTGTCGAATTTCTTTGATGATGGTTTGAGGCGTGATGCCATGTTTTTTGTTGTATGTTGTTTGAATCACGCGGCGGCGATCCGTTTCATCTATCGCTTGCTGCATGGCAGGGGTGACTTTGTCTGCATAAAGCACGACGATGGAGTTGGCGTTACGAGCTGCACGTCCAATTTGCTGAATCAGTGAAGTGGCGCTGCGCAAAAATCCTGCTTTATCTGCATCCATGATTGCGACCAAGGAAACTTCCGGTAAGTCCAAACCTTCACGAAGTAAATTCACGCCCACCAGTACGTCAAATTCACCTTCACGTAACTCGCGGAGAATTTGCACGCGGTCAGGCGTTAGAATGTCGCTGTGGAGGTAGCGACATTTAATGCCATTTTCTGCAAGGTAGGTTGCGAGATTTTCAGCTAATCGTTTGGTGATTGTGGTGACTAATGTGCGTTCGTTATTGGCAATTCTCCCGCGTGCCATTTTTAGTAAGTCAGGAACCTGCGTTGCAGCAGGGCGGATGACAATTTCCGGGTCCACCAAACCGGTGGGACGGATGACTTGTTCGATGATGTGGCCTGCACATTTTTCCAGCTCATAGGGACCTGGCGTGGCACTGACAAAGATGACTTGTCCCCATGCTTTTTCGATTTCCTCAAATTGCATCGGACGGTTGTCCATCGCGCTTGGCAGACGAAAACCATGTTCGACTAGGACTCGTTTGCGAGCTTGATCGCCGTTGTACATGGCTCGCAGTTGTGGGACGGTGGCATGACTTTCGTCGATAATCATCATCCAGTCATCTTCAGGGTAATAGTCCATGAGGGTGTAGGGTTTGGAGCCTGCGGGTCTGTCATCTAAATGTCTTGAGTAGTTTTCAATGCCACTGCAATAGCCGACTTCTTCGATCATCTCTAGGTCGTATCGGGTTCGGGCTGCGATGCGCTGAGCTTCTAGGAGTTTGCCTTGGGATCGCAATGCGATGTTGTGGTCATGGAGTTCTTGTTTGATGTTTTCGATTGCATTTTTGATGTGTTCATCACCGACGACGTAGTGGACTGCGGGGAAGATAAAAATCTGTTTATCTTCAGCAAGCAGTTCGCCGGTGAGTGGGTTAATCATCTGTAGTTTGTCGATTTCATCTCCGAAGAGTTCAATGCGGTAGGCAAACTCTTCATTCGCTGGGTGGACTTCAATGACATCTCCGCGGACACGATAGGTCCCGCGTTGGAGGTCGATATCCGAGCGTTTGTATTGCAGGTCGTTAAGCGAGAAGAAAAAGTCCCGGCGAGCTAATTCTTGTCCGACACTGAGGCTGATGATCGATTTTTTGTATTTATCAGGTGACCCTAATCCAAAGATACACGATACTGAGGCGACGATGATGCAAGCTCGTGAACTGATGAGGTTGCTCGTCGCTGCGAGTCGGAGTCTGTCTAGATTGTCATTGCGTGAGGAGTCTTTTTCGATGTAGATACCACGCTGGGGGATGTAGGCTTCGGGCTGGTAGTAGTCATAATAGGAGACGAAGTAGCAGACGGGATTGTTGGGGAACAATTCTTTGAATTCTTCGTAGAGTTGGGCCGCGAGTGTTTTGTTGTGGCTCATGACCAGCGTGGGTTTGCCGGTTTGGGCGATGACGTTGGCCATGGTGAAGGTTTTGCCGGTGCCTGTTGCGCCCATGAGGGTTTGGTAGGGCATGCCTGATTCGATGCCTGAAACGAGCGATTCGATAGCTTTGGGCTGATCTCCCTTAGGCTGCATATCAGAAACCAGTTGGAACGTATCGGTGTTAAACATGCTCAGAGTTTAGCATGTTCGGATGGTAAATGTTAGGTGTTTGATGGGAGTCTATTTTGTTTTACGCGGCAGCACGGGCGGGGATATTGTAGGCCGCGCCACATTTTCCGCAATGAACTTTGGCACCTCGTTTGGACTGTGGGTAGGCTGCTGCGGTGCGGCATTTAGGGCATGCAACACGGACGGCTGCTTCACGGTTGCCTATCGTAGCGGCCGAGGGCTTGCCGCCGGGAATGGTGAATCCTACTGAGCATTTATTGCAATGCGCTTTTTGGCCGCGCTTCGATGCGTCGAATGTCTGGATCGTTTTGCACTTGGGGCATCCCACGCGTACATCGTTGCTTTGGGTCTTAGTGGGTGCAGTGTTTGATGTTGGTTTTTCTGCCCGTTTGGTCGTCCGTGTTTCAAATAAAGCTTTGGAACGTGGCGGAGGTGTTGGGCGTTTGCGGGGGGCTTCTTCGGGCTTTGGCAGTTCAATTTTTTGAGCATTGACACCCAGTAATTGTTTATAACAATAGAGAAAAAGGGCGTTAAATTCGTTGGCTTGAATGAGTTGAACCGTCTCTTGGGAGGCGGAACTCATTTCGCCGGTTCGCGCTTCTTCGTAAATGTCGATAAAGGCATAGGGTTCCCAACTGCCGTGTAGTTCGAGTATGCCATGGAAGCGTTTTAGGCGTTTATCCATGCTGTTGCTTAGCAATTGTAACCCTTCTTGATGAAGGGTTTCGAAGATTGGATGGTCGGTGACTTTATGAAAATGTGCTTTGGCACGATCTGCATGACCGAGGTTGCGTTCGACAAAACCGCAGATGTATTCGCTTTCAATTTTGGGTGCCATCATCGCAAACATGCTGCCTTCAGCAAGCCAGCCGCAACGGACGTACAAAAGTGAACGAATGGCCACAGCCATATCCGCGTCACTAACTTGCGCGACACTAAAAAGTTTATCATCAGGGATCGATTCAATGATGTCATTGGCCTGCGGATGGGCATGATCCCCAAGGCCTAGCGGCGGCAGACTCGATCCACGTAGCATTAAAATGTGAGAGACTTGTTTCGCTAGTTTTGAGAGATCGATTTCCACCATGATGAAGGCGCTCCAAGATACGTAAAATAGACCCTTATACTTGCTATATCGGTTTAATCGACACCTCTGTTTAGTCTGTTTTGCGGCTTGGCTGTATTGATACGTGGGAGCCTTGCGGCTAACTAAAATCATGATTTTGCGTATTGGCAGGGTATCTTTGAGCTCGGAACGGGGCCTGGATTATCAGACTCAAGTAAGGGCCTGTAATTTCATGCAACAGTCGGTTACAATGACAGTTTTCCATGTACATGCTCTTTGGAGTGCTTTTATGCTCTGGCAACCGCCACTTCCTGACTCTTACACGGCAATGACTGATGACGAATTGGTCAATGCGATCACAACGCGACGTGCCCAGCTTGGTGATCAATTGGTGATCCTCGGCCATCACTATCAGCAGGATGACGTGATTCGTTTTGCAGATTTTACCGGCGACAGTTTTAAGCTCAGTGAGCTTGCAGCAGAACGCGTTAGTGAAACCGGGGCGAAATATGTCATTTTTTGTGGTGTGCATTTCATGGCAGAGTCGGCGGACATCCTCACGCCTGATGACACATCCATCCTCCTGCCAGACCTCTCAGCAGGCTGTTCCATGGCAGATATGGCAGACTACGAACAGACGGTCGATGCATGGGAAGCGATTAACGAGACCTTAAAAGGAACTCACAGCCGCGTCATCCCTATTTGTTATATGAACTCTAGTGCTGCGATTAAATCTTTCTGCGGTGAGCATGGCGGGGCAGTTTGTACCAGCTCCAACTGTGATCAAATTTTTGAATGGGCCCTTGCTGGCGGCGAAGAACCTCTTAAGCCCGGCGAAACGATTCGGATTTTATTTTTGCCTGACCAGCATCTTGGGCGAAACACAGCTGCTGCGGTCGGATTTGATGTCAAGACCCAGATGACGGTTTGGGATCCAATGGACTCTGCGGGGATGGGGGGCAACACTGAAGCTCAGATTCAAAATGCAGTGTTCTATCTTTGGAAAGGTCACTGCTCGGTGCATAAGCTTTTCCGTCCTGAACATGTGGATCAGATTCGATCTGAGTGGTCGGGCGTGAAGGTGATTACCCATCCTGAATGTTGTTACGAAGTCTGCCAACTTTCGGATATGACCGGTTCAACTGAAGGGATTAAATCCGCGATTGAAAATTCGCCAGCAGGTAGTCGCTGGGCCGTGGGGACTGAGGTTCATATGGTCAACCGTCTTGCTGGCGAAGCTGCTGCTAGGGGGGTTGAAGTTCGGATGCTTTCAGGGTGTCAGTGTCTGTGTACGACGATGTATCGTATCGACATGCCACACTTATTATGGACGATGGATCAGTTGTCTCAAGGGATCGTTGTGAATGCGGTTAAGGTTCATCCGCAGGTTAAGCGTTGGGGGATGATTGCGTTGCAACGAATGTTGGACATTGCTCAAAAGAAGACGGTTAAAGCCTTGGCTAAGTGATGGGCGTTAAGTCCTGAAGGTTTTTAGTTGGCAGGTTGACTTGGAGGACGTTGGGTGCTTGTACGTTGTCCACATTGTGATCATCGCATTAAGGTGCGTAACGCGCATCCGCGGACGTATGAATTGTCTTGTCCTCGTTGTGGGCGGAACCTTTATTTGCTGATTGAACGCGAATCGGGGCCGGATCAACTTGCTACTGCTTTTAAAGATTTTGAGCAGATGAAGCAGCAGATTCTTCAAGCTCGCGCAATGCGGACACCCTCAAAATACCGGACAACCCTGCCGCAGAGTCGGCCTGAAACCCCGGAAGTGATTCATGGTGTTTCAGCGAATTCTTCTAATTTACAAGACGAGGAACATTGGGACGAAGTTATATTGGATCGGCCTGATACCCCTAGCTCGCTAGCGGGTTTGCAGATAGAGAAGACAGCAGATAGTCAACTTGAAGATTCTGAAAATAAGATGGATTTAACGATGGCAACACAGGTCTTGCCTCATGTGATCCCCGTTGCGTTTAATGAAGACGATCCAGACACTGTCCCGGACTTATTAGAAGAAGCCCAGTCGCAGTTTAATGAAGAACAGATGCATTTAGAGCATGAAGAAGATGAGTCTGATGAGCAGCTTTTAGCCACGCCGCGCCCTGACTCGCCACGGGTTACTGAAGTAGAAACACATGTCCGTCGCCAGCGTCCGGAGTTCACGGTCGTTGATGAGGTCATTCCAACATTCACAACGGGTATGACTGAGCAGGATAGGCATCCGGAACTTCCTGATGCAGCAAACTCACTGGTGACTGATGTGGATGATGTTCAGTCCGCATTGCCACGTGATCTACTTAAACTCGATGAGGAAGACGAAGAGAAAAACGAAGAGAAAGACACGCAATTGCCTGTTGATCCCAAAGTGGATGCCTCGCCTGATAAGCCCAAGTTAAAGGGGTGGCGTCGTTGGTTTAAGTAAGAATTTGTGTCGGTGGGAGGTTCACACAATTGAGCCAATCGAGGTCTTCAAAAATCCCTTCTAATGAGTCTCTGTGGTTAAAACGATTGCGCGAGGCATTTTTAGAAATGAAAGGGTTTTTTAAAGGTCTCAACCAGCAGTAGGCTGGCTTTTGAGGTTGATTTTAAAATATTTCATAGACACAGGAGAAACTTCCGGGGGTGGGGGGAATATAATTCTCACCATGTTAGTTTTGTGATACCTAGCGGTTATGTTTTGGCAGCGATAAAAACGTTTAGCAAGCCCAAAACAAAAATTCCGGG
>JAESSU010000541.1 GCA_016763955.1 Phycisphaeraceae bacterium
TGCAAGACATCATTGCGATTCTCGGCGTGGATGAACTATCTGAAGAAGATAAGCTCATCGTAGCCCGTGCTCGTAAGATGGAGCGCTTCTTGTCCCAGCCATTCTTTGTTGCTGAACAATTCACTGGCTTTGCAGGTATTTACACATCACTCAAAGAAACCATCGACAGCTTCAAGCGCATCTGTGCTGGCGAAGCTGACGATCTGCCTGAATCCGCCTTTATGTACGTTGGCACGCTTGACGATGCCCGTGCTAAAGCCGAAAGAATGGCTGCCGAAGTCGCGGTGTGATACACAACGCAAAGATCAAATTCAAAAAACCGCGAGTGTAAAAGCTCGCGGTTTTTTATGGCGCGGATTTATTTTGAGTCCTGAAATTTTCTTAATGCTTGTTGTGAATCAAACAACGGTCAAACAAATTCATATCTTTAAAGTGCTTTGTTTTATTTACTTATGTAATATAACCCGTTTGTTAAAACACGCTATCAAACAAACCAACTTCTTGTTACGCCCACGATGGCAAATATTTTTTTGCTTTATTACCAACAGCATCGTCATAAGGGCGAATAAGCTTAGCTTCCAAAGTGTCTTTTATAATTCTTGATGCCATAGCACTATTTTTGTCATCAATACCAAACCGTTTTCTTAGTGAAGCATTCACCATGTAGTCGCGCTCAACATAGCGAAGACAAGCATGTAAATAACAGGCTCGAATACGATCCTCTTTATCCATCTCCTTAAGCTCTTTATGAGCAAACAAAACTGCTCGAGTATGTTCTTGGGTCGTTTCAAAAAACGGGGCGGGTAATTGATAAAGCTCCGTCTGAAACACTACTTTAACTATCCCACTACCTCGTTCTTCACACACACCAATTCGGCGCATGAAAGAAGCTAAAATTTCATTTCGAGATTTAGGTGGACTACCCAGAAAACGATCTATTTCGACAAGTGGCAACCCAGGGTTCGTGATTTCCATTCGATTAGAAAATATTTCAAACATGGGTGCAGTCCCCGTTGAATGAAAATCCTGATGAATAATTGCATTTGCCACTAATTCGCGTATTGCAAGTATCGGAAAAACTGGCACATCTTTACGTAATGCCGACCCCATAACTTCATTGGTAGGTAGTAAATTTATAATAAAATCTATTAATCCTTCAAACCCAGACGCGTACCCTTTTGCTCCCTCTTGTTCACTTTTAATCTCTACACGACTTTGCCCTTTATAAGCAATAACACGAAGCATTTTACGTTTCAAATTGCGGAAGTCTGCAAGATGTCTTGCAAATAACACCGCCCCCAAATTTGTAATATTCCATTGACCATTGCTTCCTTGGCCAATCATGTCATCTGCCGATAAAGCTTGAATTACTACGTCTGGGTTTTCAGGTAAAGATCGTGAAAGCATTCTAAAATAAGATTGATAATCTAAAAGCCGCAACACTTCATCTGAACTTATATTCTCAACAGCTATATCTCGCTCAAACGGAGTTTTATCGAATACACGCCATAATTCTCGTTCTTTTTCAGGAAAATCTTTAAGCTTCTTCTTGTATGAACCAACCCGGATGTACTCAATATTCTGAAATTGAACCGGATGACGAAAAGCTGCGCCGATCTCCATTAAAACAACAAGTCCTAACTCCGTCTGTAATTCATAAAAGCGAAAATTGATTTTGGGTTTTAACAGCTGTAGTAACCAGCTTTCAAGCTCTTGTCCTTTTACCTTAGTGGTTCGTGGTCTGAATGTGGTACCAATGACCTTGTGACTCTCATCACTCACACCCCAAATCAAATAAGCATTGACCTTGCCAAGTAAAGCAGCTGAATTTGAAAGCGCAGAAATGTATTCGCCGATTTCTTCGGGTTTTACGTTGTTGTGTTTAAACTCCACCCATGCTGTTTCAGTAGGAAGCTTGCACAATTCTGTTAGAAGACTTGAGATGTAGTTTTTAGGACGATCTTATAGTCATGTGTTATCCCAGCCCATCATGCAGTTCAAGTAATACTTATTAGTTTAGGCACACAACAAACAGCTTACCATAGAAAAATTTAACCTCATTATTAATCAAAACGACCTCGCCCTTTGGGGACGAGGTCGTTTTGATTAACTGGCCTGGAAGGACTCGAACCTTCAACCTTCTGATCCAGAAACAGACGTTCTGCCAATTGAACTACAGGCCAAAACAATGCATCATTAGAAAACTGGTATTGGCCACGATGCAAGGTCTTTATCGGAGAATAATCGTACCACGCAACACTTTTTCAGTCAATAATCACAACGTATAGCAAGGTTGCGTTACAATCTGCCCAATGGTTGAATTAACTCGCTGCATCCGATTTTGTCTTAATGCCCAATCTGGTCAAGACTCAGGGAAATACAACACCTTTAGTGCTTGGCCAGCCATGCAAGGTCTTGGCCGATACTACGAGCTATCGGTCACTTGCCAAGGTGAACCCGATCCACAGACGGGCTATTTTTTGAACATCAAAGAGATCGATACCGCAGTGCGTGAGCATGTGTTGCCGTACCTACTAACACGCATCGGCGATCAAACCAATACATCTGCCATTGCAATGGGACATTTGATGCAAGAAATCATCACCCGTCTCCAATTGCCTTTGGATCAATCGGTGATTCGTGTGCAATTAGCACTTACCCCCTTCTACAAGTTACAGATCAGGAGTTCGAACATGTCTGAGGTGGTGTTACGTCAACAATACGATTTTGCAGCGGCTCATCGATTGCATGTTGCCAAGCTTTCCGATGAACAAAACCAGCAAATCTTTGGCAAGTGCAATAACCCCTCAGGCCATGGCCACAACTATCAATTCGAAGTTGCAGTCCGTTGCCCCCTTGATGCAAAAGGTCATATCAACACCGTAGCGGTGATTGACGAGGTGGTCGATCGCGTGATCTTAGTTCCATTAGATCACAAACATTTAAATGAAGATGTCCCGGTGTTTAAAAACCTTAACCCGTCAGTCGAGAACATTGCCAAGGTGATTTACGACTGGCTCGTTGGGCCGATGAAAGAAATGAATTTGAATCTGCAAGTTGTTAGCGTCTGGGAGACCAACAAGACGCGCTGCACTTATCCAGCAGGCGTGTTGTCGTAAAACAAAACTTCCAAACAGCGCCTAAAAAAGTCGGGTGTAGGTCTTATCCACAGCCCGACACTTGGCTCCTTCATGAAGCTGAACCCAAAAATATTTCGTGTCGCTGGAGTTAATTGCATCAGTCATCGTTAATGCAATAAACGACACGTCGAGGAGTCAAAAAAAAAGCGACCGGCCACAAAAGTTCCCGCCTTCCCTTCTGCGGCCGGCCACACCTCATAACGTCACGTGAACTAATCAAATCTAATTTTCATATCCCAAACGACAAAATCGTCAGCTATAAAAAGTGATCCGCATCACGCTTGCTTGTTTTAAAATCCGACGGGTCACGAGAGCCAATAACGACCTTTAATCTCGCTCGATGCTTTCTTTCCAGAACATTCAGGCATCAAGTGCATGGTTACGTTCTGTTCGCAAGGCAGTCGAACCCGCCGGGCTTCTATTAAAAGAGTATCGGGTATTTTTAACTTGTCAATGACTGTTTTGCTTAAAATATAAAAAAATCTACTTTGCCCTCAAATTAAACCCTTTAATCAAGTATTTAGTTTGATTTTAGGGCTCATTTTTTATTTTTCTTGATGAATATTTGTGGATTAATGGTGTAAAATTATCATCTTGTGTTGATGAAATCGTCTAATTTTCATATCTTCACAACATATGACAACAGCGAGAATGACCACACCTAACCAACTTCGTGATGCTTACCAGGATGTCAAAGACCGAATCGCTAATGCAGCGGCTAAGGTTGGACGCAAGCCTAAGGACGTGCTTTTGATAGCCGTAACCAAGTATGCCACACCTGATCAGATTCGGATGCTCGTGGATATGGGGCAGATGGATTTAGGAGAATCTCGTGTTCAGCAGCTCGAAAAACGAGTTGCTGGCCTAAGTGAGTTTCTCTCACGCAAACGGACTTTGGGTTCAGCTTCGACCCGTGAAGACATTGATATCACCCAAGCAGCCACCCATGTCCGCTGGCATATGATTGGTCATCTTCAGCGCAACAAAGCCAAACAAATCGTCAACCTTGTGGACCTAATCCACAGTGTCGATTCTTTACGTCTAGCTGAAGAGCTGCACAGCATTGGCAGCAAGCGTGACAAGCCCATCGATATTCTTTTACAAGTCAATGCTTCAGGCGAAACCACCAAATCTGGTGTGGCAATTCCTGCGGTGATTCACCTTGCAGAACAAATTGATTCCATGATTAATTTGCGATTACGCGGACTAATGACCATGGCTCCTCAAACAGATGACCAAGGCCTAATTCGCGCTACGTTTGAACGAACCTTTGAAGTCTTCGAAGAAGTTAAGAAACTCGGCGTGGGAGGCAAATATTTCACCGCCTTATCCATGGGAATGAGTGACGATTTTGAACTAGCCATCGAATGTGGTGCAAACCTCGTCCGCGTCGGCAGCGCCCTTTTTGGTGACCCTGAACCCGGCGAAGACGAAGTTGACTAACACGAATATAATTTAAATCCTGTTTTATCTCTGGGCCTTTAGGGCTTGGCCTGAAAAACAATCGTATTAATATTTATTTCCTCAAGACACAACGCGTGTCCTGTGAATGGTCTTGGCGAGCCGTGTCGTGTCGACACGAGATTGACCGCAGGTCAAAAATAGGGCACACAAAATACTGTGCAGACGATTTTTTAAGTTGACCTTTGGTTAAAATCGGCCTGACACAACCCCGCTCGCTAAGGCAAAGGGACATCCGTTTGCCCTAACGTAAAACCGTGTTTGCTTCACAATCACCTTTATGCCTGAACTGCCTGAAGTTGAAAATGTCCGCCAGACGCTATTGCAACTCATCCAAGGCCAGCAAATCCGCAAGGTCACCATCCATCGCCCTGACATCATCACTGGCATAGCGACCCCTCAGAGCTTGTTACTAGGCAAGACTATTGCAAACGTCCATCGGCATGGCAAACAATTGGCCATCCTTGCAAACGATTCGACTCAAAGCACCCTTAATATTCACCTGGGCATGACCGGCCGACTCATGGGGTTAACCGGGCTCCGACCTAAGCATTGTCACATCGAATGGGGCCTTGCCAATGGTGATAGGCTTGGTTTTATCGACCCTAGACGATTTGGTGGATTGTGGACGTTTAGTGGATATCAAGATTTGCTGCAAAGCCGCTGGAGCAAGCTAGGAGACGATGCATTACTTATTACCTCTACTGCCCTGTCTAAACGTTTGGCACGCACGACACGGTCTCTTAAGGCTGCCTTACTGGATCAGAACCTTGTAGCAGGCTTGGGAAATATCTATGTCGATGAGTTGTGCTTCAATTGTAAAATTCGGCCTGACCGAATAGCTTGCGAAGTGGCCGAAATAAAAACGTTTCAAAAACTCGTTCGTGAAATGCGAAAATTACTCAAGCAAGCCATCAAGCAAGGCGGCTCAACTTTGCGAGATTACGTGATGGTCAACGGTCATTCTGGTCAATTTCAAAACTTACACAAAGTTTATGGTCGAACAGGCAAGCCTTGTGTCACCTGCTCATCGCCATTACAAGGAATACTTCTAGCAGGTCGCACCACGGTGTTTTGTCCCAGTTGTCAACAATGAATCCACAAGAACCCTAAGAATCCAAAAGGTTCTAAATCTTGAATGAATCCCTTCTGAAAGGAAGACTATTAATATAGATATATATAACCATAGTCATAGTAATAAGCCCTGTCATTTTGAGTATAACCGGTTATACTATTGTCCTTAGTGTTGACAATAAAGAGTTTATGGAAATAAACAGACTGTGGAAAAACCGACATTTAACCCTTCATTTATGAAGCGCAAGTCTATGACAATTCTGTCACAAGCAACGGGTTATTGGAACTTGTCGGTTATACCGAAAAAATGAAGTAGGGTCATAGACAAGTAATTGCTAAGTTATCCACAGTCTTTCCTCAGATTGCGCGCCAAGCTAAAAAGCAAATTCGGCTACCCTGATTATCGTTTAATGGGGTGAGAAATAGGCCGCGTTAACGAATCATTATTGATTTTCGATGCGGTTTTAAAATACGATTTTAATTGTCAATTACAAACGTTTGTATTATGTTGTGTAAAATTGCACAAAAAAATGATTTTATTTTGTTTTAGGGTAAGCTGTTTTGATATTCTAAATGCTCTTGGTGTTTCAAAGTATAAGTGTAAAAAAAAGAAGCAAGAATCATGCGGGTCACACTTAAAGATGTTGCTAAAACCTGTGATGTAGATATAAGCACTGCCTCGCGGGCGTTGCGTGATGACCCATTAGTTAAACAAACAACACGCCAGAAGGTTAAACAGATAGCGACCCAAATGGGTTATCGTCCTAATCTCACTGCACGAAGTTTGCAGACTGGGACCACGCAAACCGTTTGGTTTATTGTTTCTAGTCTTGAGAGCAAACTTGAAACCGTGGCGGCTGAGACTGCAAGCAGGCTGCTTAGTCAAAGCCAATATGACACACTCGTAGCACTACATCACCAAGACCAACCCACTGTGGATCGCATGATTGGCAGGTTATCTCAAGGTGTTGCAGATGGTGCAATTATCATCCCAAGTATTCAATCACCAGAAGATAACTCTGTTAAAAAGCTTGTCGAATTTGGCTTCCCACTTGTGTTTTTAGATCGGCAAATAGTTAACACCCCAACCGTCACTGTAACCTCGCAAAACGCTAAAGGTGCTGGACTACTTTGTGAACACTGCATCAATGCAGGTAGTGATTTTTTAATCATTCACATTAAAGATATTAATGAAGTCACACACATGCGCTGCGAAGGTGCGATCAAATGGTGTAAAACGCACCAAATTCCCTTTGCGATTTATGACCCCAATGTCCAAATCCCCAAAACGGTTAAACAACTCGGACTTGTAAGCACTGCTCATTTTGAAGTATTGCAAATGCTCAAAGACCAACCTGCCTGGCTTAAAAATTACACCTTGAGATTTGGTGTTTTTGATGGATGGCCCGGCGAGCCTTACCCTTTAGCTGAAGGGTTTGTCTGTAAACAGGATTTTCCGATGATGGCCCGTCGAGCTACAGAAGAATTGATGCAGCTTATTGAACATCCTCAATTACGGGGCCAGCGAAAAATAATTCACATTCCAATTCGTGAAATTCAACACCGACGTGGCAGTTTTTAAGATTGAGTTTTTTAAGGTTTGGCCAGCGAAAACCAGAAAAAATTATCTTCTGTGTATTGGTGCGTTAGAGTTGATTTTGCTAAGGTTAAGAAATGCGAATTGTGATGTTAGGTGATATTGTAGGTGCGTGTGGACGCCAGTCTGTGCAACAACTGATTCCGGAGATCCATGAAAAGTTCAAGCCGGATGTGTTGTTAGCGAATGTAGAAAATGTTGCCAATGGTTCAGGTCTTACGCCCGATCAATATCGCAGACTCTTTGATGCAGGTGTCGATGGCATGACCATGGGGGACCATGCATTACGCAAGCGTGAAATCTATAAAATTCTTCAAGAAAAAAGCAATATCATTCGACCTGGGAATTTACCTGCTGGTGCGCCAGGTAAAGGCTCGATGGCGATCGAGCCTCGTAATACCAGCTTGCCCCCGGTGTATGTGATTATTGTGTTGGGCAATATGTTTATGGGGCTCAACGCAAATGACCCGGTTGCTTCAGTTGATACTTTGTTAGCACAAATTCCACGTAAAGATGCCACCATCATCGTCGAAATGCACGCAGAGACCACCAGTGAAAAACAAGCAATGGGTTGGCATCTTAATGGGCGAGTGAGTGCGGTACTCGGATCACACACGCATGTGCCTACGGCCGATGCTGGGATATTGCCTTCGACTAAAATTGGCGCACGGCGAACTGCATTTCAAGCAGACCTAGGCATGTGTGGCGGCCACGAATCAGTTATTGGTCGGCGAATTGAACCGGTCCTGAGCCATTTGCGAACCGGTGTGTACATGGCTTTTGATGTGGCTGATAAAGATCCACGTATTAATGGTGTGTGTTTGGATGTGGACCAAACAACAGGTAGTGCAACAGCGATTGAACGCTTCGTATTGCATGCAAATCCACAAAAACCACCCTTCATGGTATAACATTATCAGTCCCCCCGGAAGTTTTTTTAAGCCTCCAAAGCGTTTTTAACGCGAACAAAATGATATCAATAGGTATAAATTTCAATTTTTGTCAGGTATATTTGCGTGGAGACCAAACTTTCACGATTCATAAACCGATATTGACAAAGTGCATCAGAAACATACAACTCGCGCAATAAAGACTCAAGCGAAACCGGTACACCAACTTTCCATTTGGAATGATGCACCGATGCGCGCCAAAATTATGCTGCTCATTGCGGTTGCTGCGGTGGGCGGTTGTATCGTGGGCATGTTGGAAATTTACATGGGACAACATTTTTACAACATGGCATCAGGTCTTGGTGGATTGTGTCTGTTTCTATTTGGTTTATCAAAAGTTTGGTGCTGGCTGCCGATTGAACAGCTCATTAAACAATTAGAACAAATCGATAAAACCCAGCGCCCCAAGCAAATTCAATCACTGCCTTTGCACCGGGTCGATGAAGTGGGAAAAATCGCTCGAGTGATCCATGAATTGATGGCTTGGACGATTCGTGAACATATTCAATCTTTGCAACTTCGAAAAACGTTTGCAGATGAAGTCAGCAAGGCCATTAGTCGCGCAACAGCCGACCTGACAAACATGGCAATGCGTGATCCGTTAACCGGACTTGGCAATCGAAGGTTTGTAGATGAAAACCTTGAAGAACTTGTACGCACAGCAGGCTTAACACAGACTGATTTGGTGTGTATTACATTTGATGTGGATAATTTTAAACAGGTTAATGATACATTAGGCCATGCAATAGGTGATGAGTTATTGATTTTTATTGCCAGTTTGATTCAAGCTTCTGTCCGTGGAGATGACTGCCCTATAAGGATCGGCGGCGATGAGTTTATTTTATTGATGCCCGGTTGTGACATGGAGCATGCCACGCGCATCACACAGCGGATGGTGGTCCTTTTTAAACAGCATTGTCAAAGTGCTTTCCCGGCTGTTCCGGTGAGTTTATCGGTGGGGTTAGCCTCATTGAATCAAGATCATCCCGCGGATGGTCGCGCTCTAATGGAGCTTGCCGATACCCGTTTATATGATGCGAAAAAGACCGGCAAGAACAAACTCATCTCTCAGTAAATTTCTCAATATAATTTAATTCATTGATAACGACTTGCGAATCTCGCATGGTCGATAATATCACACATATTATATTTCAAATCGGTCCTAATAAAAATATTTTATGCGCTGATTGTTTGCGGACTTGATATTTCCGTGTTTATTTTCTTTTGATGTCTGAGTGTTCTCTTATTTTAGACGATTAACAATAATGGAATGACAGTCGTTAGGATTTAATAACCTTATTAAAGTAGCCCGGAAATTAATTATGTGGTGGATTCAATTCCGTCTCACAGCCGATTATTTTCAATCAAACAAGATTAACAATTGGAACCAGTATTTGTGTGTGCATACAAAAACCAACTGAGAGTCTTCAATTAGAAGAGGTTATGCAAAAGGCTGACCTGGCACTCTATGAAGCAAAAAATGCAGGTCGCAATATCTATCGTATTTACCGAGAGATAAAAAAGAAAATTGCGATTGAAGGTGCGGCCCAAAGTGATGCCCAAGTGGTCATTGAAGAACCTCTTAAAGGCTCTGTTGATGTGGCGAAGGAAGGTGAGAACCAAGAATCTGTATCACCGTCACTTAAAGCCACTAGTTAATACAAACTGAAGGATGTGTCGCAAATTTGTTTCTGGGGGCTTCCGGGGGTTTGGGGGTTTCGTTTTCTACTGGAATCTGCTTACGCAGTTTCTGGTGGTTTTTTTATATCACCCTTTGGCATCGCACATGCCACGAGCCGTTTCATCGTTGAAATCAAAAATGCGGGCTTGATCGAGTGGACCTGTTGATTTAGCCGATAAGTGTTTTATGTCATTACCCACTAAGCCTGTGATTGGTCATGTGTTGCACACTCTTGCTTATGCGGGGGCTGAAGTGCTTGCCATTGCATTGGCTAAGGAGCTAGGGGATCGTTATCAGTCGGTTTTTTTGTGTTTGGATGGTCTAGGTTCGCGTGGGCAGGAAGTCGCGGAGTTAGGCTTTGAGGTGGTGGACTTACAGCGTCAGCCAGGCATTGATTTGAAAGTTTCCCGCCGGATTGATCAAGCGGTCAAAACACACAAAATCGACTTATTGCACACGCATCAGTACACGCCATTTTTTTATTCAGCCGTTTCTCGAAAACTGCGATCCACCCCGCCCATCTTGTTGACCGAGCATGGCAGACATTATCCGGATCAACGTAAACTCAAACGTGTCATAGCTAACAAACTGTTATGGCGAAAACACGACCAAGTCACCGCCGTGGGACGGTTTGTCGCTGAGGCATTGGTTCAAAAAGAAGGCTTTGCTCAAGATGTCGTCAAGGTGATTTACAACGGCATTGATCCTGATGCATTTATGCTTTCAAATCGTGATCAAGTCCGAGAGAAAATCCAAAAAGAGCTTGGACTTAACAAAGACCAGCCGGTGATCTTGCAGGTTGCTCGATTCCACCCAGTGAAAGACCATGAGACATCAATTAAAGCATTTAGCCATGTCGTTAAGCAGCTTCCTGATGCGGTCTTGTTACTTGCTGGTGATGGGGGTGAGCAAAAGCAGATGCAGCAATTAGCTAAGGAATTAGGCATTGAAAAAGAGGTTCGCTTTCTAGGCGTGCGTAAAGATATTGCACAGCTGATGACCGTTGCAGATGTGTTTGTATTGTCGAGCCTTAGCGAAGGCATTTCGGTGACCTTACTTGAAGCGATGGCATCGGGCGTTCCCATTTGCACCACAGATGTGGGGGGCAATAGCGAAATTGTCCAACACGCTGTCACAGGCCTGCTATCACCCCGCCAAGATGCTCAAGGGTTGGGTGCAAATATTGTCCAGCAACTCATTGATTTACCGTTAAGACAAAAATTTTCTGATGCGGGACGACGAAAATTATTATCGCAATTCAGCCAGCAGCAAATGCACGAAAACTACTCAAAACGGTATGATACGATGCTCAAGTAGTGATTTTGATTTAGCTAGAAGCACAGAAATAATATGACTGCAACGCGATTAATGATTATTGATGATGGCCAAGGTGTGTTTACCCCCTTGACAGATTTGCGAGCGGTCTTTGAGCTGCGCACCGGGATGCATACCACGCTTAAGCGAATTGAACTGCTTACCGGTTTAAAGACCCATGCGCTGCAAGTACCCAAAGTGTTACAAGCAATCGTTACTGCACGCTATCCGACGATTGCGGTGAATCAAGATTTTAATCAGCCTGGCGATTGGCTTGTGGTTAATGGCCGTTGCTGTGATCATCAGATTCTTAAACAGGTGGCAACGCTTGAACTTGGAGAGTCCTTACAGCAGACGGATCAAACGCTCATTGGAGCCCGTGTCTCACTGACAGATAGTTGGAATTTGCCAAAGAAGATGTCGGTTGTGACCACTGATAAACCAGCCGTCCTGACCAAACTCTGGGAGATTCACAATTTCCTGCATGACAATCTCATGGACGACATTCAACGATGCCCCATTAAACCCATTGAGCAAGCTTCTAAACTTCCGGGGGGTGTTACGGTTTTTGGTGAGCATGCTGTGAAGGTGCATCCGTCTGCAA
>JAESSU010000542.1 GCA_016763955.1 Phycisphaeraceae bacterium
GAGGCTTTCGATGGCCTTACGTGCTTGTTCGTCATCCGCCATAGTGACGAATGCGAAACCACGGGGACGACCGGTTTCACGGTCAGTAATCAACGCGACATCTTCGACTTCGCCGAATGCTCCGAATTCCGCTGAAAGGGAGTCTTCGGTAGCTGAGAAGGGGATGTTTCCAACATAAATCTTCATGAGATTCTCCAAGCGATTGGCTTTAGGCGATCGGCTTAGAGAAATCAGGCCGAGTCATCAGTCCATCGCAAAAACGTGCAGCGAGGCTCTATCGTTCAAATCATTTGCAATGGAGTGACTTCTGCTGCGAGATCATATGCACCAAATTCTGTTCATGTTGCTGGGGCGCACATCCAGCAACAACATAATCATCACGGATTTTTCTTTGGCTGTCAACTAGCAATTGGGAAATAATGTCATAATTATTGCATGGCTCATCAGTGTAAAAAGTATTTGGTGGTTTTTTGTTACTGAGAGATAGTGTTCGTAGGGTGTTTTATGCGATTTTTACCAGGATGATTCTTCGAATTTGAGTTGTGATTGAGAACTGGAATGTTTGAGCATCATCAATCTAATTGTAGCGTTTTAAAGCCATTGCACGTCTGAGGCATGGATCTGCGATACGTTACATCGCAGCTTCTATTTCAAGGTAGATGGTTATGATTGAATTAGAAATACACAGACATTTATTTATATTACGCAATAAAACATGTATTTAATGTCCTTCATGGCATACCATCAACGTGCGACAAACAAGAATTCCGACAATGACGCACAGGTTCTATGGAGCACTAGCCTATGTATTTTAAATTTAGTTGTACCAAGTGTGGGCAGAGTCTTAAGGCACGTAGAGAAACTGTCGGACGCAAAGCACGATGCCCGCATTGTAAGTCGACGGTTGTGGTGCCTGAACCACCTAATAATGATGAGTCGGGGCAGTTGAACTTACAGGATTTTGCGGAACAACCACAAGACCAGTTGCCTTTTGGATTCCCAGGTTCGGCGAAGGCGGCATCGTCTGATTCGCCTGCGGGTTCTCCTAGGCAGACATCGACGAAGTCTGAAACACCTGCTCCTTCGGGAGGGATTGAATCAGGTGACCCGGATCAGTCGCCGGGGACAGATGTAAGTATGACCATGAGTTTTCTCATTGGCTCTGTTGGATTTGTCTTGTGGTATCTCTGTGTCGCATACCCATTAGGTGATATTTATTTCGGGGAGCTTTTTACCAACCGTGGTTGGGTTCCTTATGTTGAGACGCATCTGTTTTTTTGGGGACTTTCGCAGTTGTATTACAAAACTCGGATGATTAGTCGTCAGCGCGATGCGATGCTCTTTGACTTGCTGCCTCAGGAGCTAGGGGATGATATTACGACCTCTAACCTCCATCAATTTACAGCACATATTCGCTCACTTCCTGCTAGGGCTTGCGATAGTTTTCTGATCAATCGCGTGCTGCGTGGAATTGAGCACTTTGGCGTGCGTAAAAGTGCCTCTGAAGTTGCCACGGCATTGAGCAGTCAATCGGACATTGATGCCAATGGTGTTTATTCGAGTTATACCATGCTTCGCTTTTTATCTGGGCCATTCCCATTCTTGGTTTTATTGGTACGGTCATTGGTATTGGTGCGGCTGTGGCAGGCTTTGGTGGTGCATTGGATAATACCAAAGAGGTTTCCCAATTGATGCTCTCACTTAAAAGCGTGACCTCCGGTTTAGGAACTGCATTTGATACCACACTCGTTGCATTGGTCATGGGACTGATCCTAAAATTCATCACGGATCCCATGCTCAAACGTGAAGAGGATTTACTTAATGGCGTGGATGACTATTGCAATGAAAATCTCATGAAACACCTCAATGATGATGCCCAGGGCATCAGTTCACTAGAGGGTAATGCTCGCGAGATTCAAAAGGCAATCAATGAATCGATGGTCCCACATCATGCTGAAATTCAGGCATGGTCCAAGAAGTTTGATGCAATCGGTACGGCACTGGCTGCACGCCTGACACAAGGCTGGAACGCCATTCAGACGGACGTGCAGGAAAAACATGCTCAGAATATTCAGAGTATTAATCAAGCAGTGGAATCCGTGAGTGGGCGACAAGTTGAAAGTCTTAAACAGATTTCTGATATTCAGGATATGATGAGGAAACTTCAAGAAGAACAGTCGCAGGTGTTAGGGAACAAGTCTGAACATCACAGCGAAGAACTTAAACAGATTCTTGATGCGGTCATTCAACGCGTCGATATCGCCATGGATTCACTCGGGGAAAAGTCCGTTGGCACGCAGCAGCAAATGACCGATACGTTGGTCAACACCAATAAAGAAATTCAAGGCAACATGCAGCAAACCATGCAGTCCATGCAGCAGGCCGCACAAGCGATGCAAGTTCAGTTTGCAGCCTTGGAAACGGGGCTCAATGGACTAAACAGTGTCCTTGCCAAGCTTGGGCAACAAAATATTGTGATCGAAGCCACCATCGTTGAGCCTAAGAAAAAAGGCTGGTTCGGCAAGTAATTCATCGGAGCTAAACTATCATGTCCAGGCGGAATCATAGCGAAGGTGATATGTCGCTATTCCCATTTTTGAGCATCCTTGTCTGTTTGATCGGCGTCCTCACGCTGATGATCGTTGGGGTGTCAATCGCGCAGATGGATTCGCCGGATATCGACGAGCTGCTTAAGAAGCAAGATGCGTTTAAACAGGTCCAAAAAGAATTTTCCGAATTAGACAAAAAACGTGCGGAGTTGCAGCAACTCATCATGATGGCTCAGGGGATTAAACGCGAACTTGATGCGGCTCTAAAAAAACGTCAAAGCCTTGAGACCATGAAACAGCAGGCTGATCAACAGAAAAAAATCGAGAAGCGTGCATTGGAAATGCTTGCAGAAATTCAGCGCCTTGAAATCCGCATCAAGCAGTTGACTGCTGAACTTGATGCGATTCAGAAAAAAGTAGTGAAGCTCGAAGAAGAGCTTGCTAAGCGTGAGATAAAACCATTAGCAGTTGTTCAAATTCAATCCAGTGGCTCAGAAAAATTACGCAATGGTCAGATCAAACCCACCTTCGTTGAATGCTCAAAGGAGGGGGTGCGGATACATGATCCGGACCCTAAAAAAGTAGTGTTTGTGACCCGAGGGGATATGGCCAACGCCCGCAAACAATACATGCAATTGCTAAAAGAAAATGACGAGAAGGCCGACCGAACGGTCATCTTTTTGATCCGGTCTGATGCCATCAGTACGTTTGATTATGCCAAAAACCTAGCCAATAAGAATCATGCAAA
>JAESSU010000543.1 GCA_016763955.1 Phycisphaeraceae bacterium
AGGTAGCAAGATAGCAATCAATAGACTAATGATCGAAATCACGACCAACAGCTCAATGAGTGTGAAGCCTTGCTTCTGGAATTTAGAATATGTTGAGTTGATTGATTGTGGGGGCATGTTTGTTTCCTTTAAAATGAATGTGTTTATTTAACGCCTTGTGTTAGCACGTTATCTAATGTCAGCAGCGCTCCATTCTTGGCCCCCATGAATGAGAGATAGATGCGGCATTTGTCTATGTTGGGCAAGTCGGCGGGACGAGCTGTTGAGCGGGTCACCTTGCCGTTGCGTAGTATTTGTACCTGTGTGTCAGTCACACGCAAGCCTAGGATGTCGCCTTCGTCAAAGAATACCTTAGGCGGTTTGGCCCACCATCTCGCGCCCCAAGTTTTGCTGTTGAACATACGATTGGCCTGATTGAAACCTTCGCTGAGGAACTCCCATCGCAAGGCGAAAATCGTTTTGCCTTTTTCGTTGGCCCATCCCATTTCGAAATTATTGTGTTCTTTTTTATTGCCGTTGTTGCCTTTGAGGTCAACTAGCTCAACGGTCAGGTCAATGGGGTATTGCTGTGAAGCAAGGTCCAGATCGAAGGCCTGTTTGGAAAGTAAGGGCATGCGTTTAAAGCGTGCGGTCTGTCGAAAGACCACTGTCTGATCTTTGAGTTTGATTGTCGTTTTGCCGGGCCCTTGCCACAGGGATAATTCTGCGTTGTCAAAGTTGTCATAAACACCTGTTGCTGGTGTTGATTCCGCGGTGACCGTTAGCGTCAGAAGGGACATAATCAGGATGATTCCCATTAAACAACGTTGCATAAAAAAAGCCTTTTTAGAGTGTGTAATAAATCAAATGGACCGTTTGTTTTACGTGGTGCTTCCCTGACGGAGGGTTGCTTTCATGATCAGGCGATCTGCCTCGCGTTCTCGGAGCATCATCCGGTGCAACAAGCCAAAGGCACCTCGGCAAATGCGTGGTAGATCAAATTGGTATCGCGTATAGTTCAGCGGGAAATCTCGTGGTACCCCGTCCGTTGCCTGCGTCACTAGCTTGAGTTGTCCCGGTGTTTTAATACTTAGATCAAGTACGGCTTGCCCAACACCCATGGCAGTGTTGTCATCAGAAATGATCACGCCATCGGGACGATTGTCGCTATCCCAGAGTTCGCGCATTGCCTGGTGACCTTGAATTGCCGTTTTACAGCCACCTTTGATGCAGTCATGAGCGATGCCCGGCCCCTTGGCTCCTGCGAACTTGATTGCAGATAAGCGATCAAGCAGGTCGGGGTAATAGGATGTCATCTCTTTGAACTTAGGTACAAAGACTCGGTTCTCTATCGGAAGGTTGCAAATGAGTGCAATACGCCGGCAACCACGATTGACAAGGTGTCGATAGGCTTTGGTAATCAGAGCATTGAAGTCCAAGAGTATGGAGTAACGCTCCTGTTGAGGGATCGTTGTCAATGTCGCAACGGGAATGCCTTTTTGTTGGAGTTGGTCTTCAAAGTGCCCTAGGTCTCCGGTCGCTATCACACCTGCTGCTTGTTGCCAGATACTGGATTGGGGTTCAAGGCTTTGGATGAACTTTTCAGGTGTACTGCCATATCCCAGAATATGGGTCGGTCGCATCCCATGGGATTTGACCGTGCCAGAGAGATTTTCAAGCAATTTTTGAAAGAAGCCTGATAGTTCGGGGTTGGCAAAGTGGTTGGTACTAAAGACAACCAAAACCTCGCCGCGTGAGACATCGGAGTGAATGTAGGTTCCACGGGAAGCCTGACGCTCAAGTAACATCTCAGATTCCAAGCTAGCCATCGCTTTATTAACGGTGAGTAGGCTCACGCCAAACGTGCGGGCAAGCTCTCGCTCAGACGGAAGTCGCTCCCCGGCAACGAGCAAACCCTTTCGAATCTTCGACCGAAAGTGCTCTTGAATCTTTGTAATCTTTGATATAGACTCAGGTTGTGATGTTATTGTAGAGGGCATTGGGACTCCGTTGTGATTTAAATATCTTGATTTAATCACTTTGATTTAATCACATGTTAGGCGCGTCATGATGCAAGTCAAGGATTTTTGATGATCAACCGTTGAAAAACCTCAGATCGGTGCAGGCCATCTGTTACTTTTTAGGGCTATTGCTAAAAAAAAAGCCGTAAGTAATGAACGATTGAAAACGGGAGATGATTTTGAAATGGATTTTAGTCTTGATGCAAGAGGGGGTGGCTAGGGATTGGGTTTGTCATCTTAGAGCTGTGTGGACAAAAATCACCATGAGAGCTTTTGCTGACGACGGCTGTAGGTGGTGCGCTCATAGTCATCGCGATTGCTGTCATTGCGATTGCGGGTGATGGTGACTTGCTGTTCGGATTGTTCGGTGATGTAACCTGCAAAAACGGAGGGTGTTATGTCGTTTCGGGTGTGGTACCATTTTGGGCTGGTGGGCTGATATATGCTCCAGGTAGATTGAGCTAAGGCTAGTTGTCTTTGCGAGTTAAAGACGGTGGAACGCAATGGCTTCGCCGCAGGCACGACGTAGCAGCCAGTGGATTGGGCAGATTCACAGCCGACAAGTCCAAATGTTAGGCATAGCATCACAATCAAGGTGATCGCGCGGTACATATCATTTCCCTCCAAAGCATTTTTTATCTAAGGCATCTCTTGTTATTCAGATTAACCGCAGATAGCCCCAAATCATTTGTGTCTATGCAAAGTTTTGATGGAAGGGGGGATTTAGATGTTGCCTGTGACGAATGGATGGGTTTTAATGTCATAAAGTCTGTTGCAATGAGTCGGATCGATGCGGGGTATGCATTGACCGGGGGGCAAAATCGGGCTGATACAGCCCGGCTCGCCAAGACAAAGGGGTGTAAAACAGAAAAGAAAATCGACATTAGAATAATTCTAAGGTATAATCCCGCCGTCCTGCATTTAAGGACACGATAAATGACAGTGCAAAATGGTTGTGCTGTTTTGGAATGTATAACTTTTAGTTTCAAACAGGAGTCATTTGATATGACAGTTCAAGTCGGATCACCAGCGCCCAATTTCAAAGCCCAAGCCTATCTTGCACAAAGCGATCAGTTCAAGGAAATTTCCCTTGAAGATTACAAAGGTAAATGGGTCTGTCTGTATTTTTACCCCATGGACTTTACCTTCGTTTGCCCGACTGAGATTGCTGCATTTGATGCGGAAATTGAAAAGTTCCAAAAACGTGGTTGTGAACTAATGACCTGCTCTTGCGACAGTCACTATGTACACAAGGGTTGGTGTGATGCTAATCCAATGCTCAAGGGTTTAAAACATCCGATGCTTGCGGACACCACCAAGCGCATCAGCATGGACTTTGGCGTGTTGCTTGCTGACAAGGGTGTGTCTTTGCGTGGGACTTTTATCATTGATCCTGAAGGTCTGATTCGTTGGGTGAATATCAATGACCTGCCTGTGGGACGCAACGTGGATGAAGTTCTGCGTGTGCTAGATGCATTGCAGTCTGGCGGATTGACTGCTTGTAACTGGTCTCCTGGTGATGCGAATCTCAAGCCATAATGCATTAAGCGTTGAGTCGCTTGATGATGCTCGAAATACAAAACCTTGTCATAGTAGTGTGGCAAGGTTTTTTAATGCGCAGCGAATCAAAGAGATGTCGATCATGCCTGCCCTCGGATACGGGAAATGGCTGAGAGTTGATTCGCCATTCTATTTTTTTAGTTTGTGGGTGGGATAAGGTCTTCTTCGGTGATCCCTAGCGTTTGCAGGGTTGTGTCGGCCCCACATTCAGGGCAACTAAGTTGGTCACTTTTGGGCGTTTGGCCGATTAAGCTGTAGCTACAGTTACGACAACGTGTTTTTTCCAGTTGGTTGTTGATGATTTTGAGGACTTTTTTACCTAGGAGTTTGTCTCGCAGACATAAGGGCAAAAAAGCTGTGCCACCGAGCCAGATGACAAAAAACGTGCTCCAGAAAAATAGGAATGATGTGTCCCCTAGGCTGTCTATGAAAGTGCCATACGATTTGAATTGATAGGCAATAAATTTGAGGGCGATGGGGATGCCCAGCAGATGTATGATGCCTATAATCGTGGGCAAAAGGATGATTCGTAGCGAAAAGAGTAACTTGCGTTGCTTGATATTTCGCATGTATTGGATGCACTGATCATCAGTGAAACGATCCAATTCAGGAAAGGCACGATACAACTTGCGCGTGATAATTCGCATGCGGATAGGTTAACCGCAGGATTGGTTTTTGTCGTTATAAATTATAGTTCTTAGAACCATCACGATTAAAACGCGATGCGTATTAAACTCGCTTGCTCATGGCACGTTGCAAGTCTCGCTTGGAGAACTTGTCTTTGATGTCTTCACGTTTGTCGTGGGTCTTTTTACCTTTGCAAACGCCCAGTTCGATCTTGACCATCCCGCGTTCGTTAAAGTAAAGCGTCAAGGGAATGAGCGTCACGCCTCGGTCGTCACTTTGAACAAGCAGGCGACTGATTTGCCTGCGGCGAGCGAGGAGTTTGCGGATGGCTAAGGTTTCATGCCCATTGGCTCCGCCTGCATGACTGTACGCGGAGATTTCCATATTAAAAAGAAAGAGTTCCATCCGATTGGGATCGACTTTGGCAAAGGCTTCAGAGATTTGCGCGCGGCCTTCACGGATGGACTTGACTTCACTGCCACGCAAAACAATGCCCACTTCAAAGGAATCGAGCACCTCATAATCACGGCGTGCCCGGCGATTTGTAATCCGGGGTGAATGATTTTGGTCTTTCTTGTTTTTGCCTTTAGCCATGAGGGGTAAGAGTCTACGTTGGATTTAATTTTTGTCCAATTCAACAGCCAATCAATTATAAGCGAGTGAGGGTATGTATGCAGTGTGTTTGATTTACTTGCCCACGCAAAACGTTGCAAACACGCGGCCAATGATGTCGTCAGGGGTCATTTGCCCACCGAGTGAGGCAAGCTCGTCTAAAGCATCTCGCAATTGACCTGCAATGAGTTCCAAGTCGTCTAACGCAGGCTCGTCTTTCTGGGGCGTGACTTGAAGTAAGGCATCATCTAGAGCTTGCAGGGCATGCTTAAGTGCTAACTCATGTCTAGGTTGTAAGGCTAGTTTTTGCGCTTGAATACTCACACCTCGGTGACCGAGCTTGGCTAGAATTTGATATTTAAGCTGATCGATTCCCATGCCCGTGTGCGCACTAATGGGCAAGACATTGGGATCATCGGGCGTTTTGAAGTTGGGCTCATCAGCCTTGGGAGCCACTTGGATGAGATGGTCTGCGTGGGGCGTTTTGCCATGGTGGATAATCAGGTCTGCTTGATCAATGGCTTGCCTAGCTGCTTGCTGGATATCCGCATCAAGTAAACTCGCTGCATCATCAAGTCCTGCAATGTCCATGAGCATCACCTCAACCTGCGAGCCATCCGCTCGTTGGAGAATCAAAGGTTCTGCCAAAATGTCTCGCGTTGTTCCTGGAGCTTGATGGGTCACCGCACGTTGATGCCCTAGCAGGACATTAAACAGTGTGCTCTTACCTGATGATGGCGGCCCCACAAGCACCACGCGAGGTAGCGCTTCTAACGCGCCCCAACTCCGAGAGTTGGCAACCAGATCATCTAGCTGCACGTGGACATCAGTGAGTCGCTTGAGCAATTGAGCAGGGGTGATGGCAATGACATCTTCCTGATCGGTAAAGTCAATGCCCGCTTCAACCAGTGCCAGTGCGGTGGCTAACTCAGTGACAACTTTGTGACTGAATGTGCCAAGATTTCCTTGTCGCAAAAGTTTGGCTGCTTGGAGTTGCGCTTCACTGATGGCTGTGATGGTGGCCCCGATGCCTTCAGCTTGTGTCAGGTCTAACTTGCCTGCTAGGTAAGCCATGAATGTAAATTCACCGGGCTGGGCCATGCGAGCGCCTAGCTGAATCATGCGATGAATCAGCTGCCCTAATAATGCTGGATTGCCCGGCAGTTGCAACTCAACGCTATCTTGGCCGGTGTAGCTTGCGGGCTCCTGGAAGTTTAAGACTAGGCAGGGCAGCTGGTGATTGCCATAGGTAATACGTGTTGCGGTGAGTTGCCTTGGCGGGGGGAGGGTGATCCCCATGTCTTGCATGATTGTTTTACAGCCTGATCCTGAAAGTCTGATCAGCCCACGCAAAGACTGCCCTGGTGCAGAGCTTATAGCGACAATGGTATGGGCATTGGCGGACATCATTTTAGCTAATGGAAATGGTGGGTGTGGCCAATTCCGTTTGGCGTACTTGGATGCTCACTTGCTGGGTCAAATTTTTAACCACGGTTTCGAGTTCCAATCCTAGCTGGGCATCATCTTCAAAGTTGGAGATGGGTTTCCCGTTGTCACAGTTTGCACGCAGTCGCATGTTGATGGGAATACCGCCGAGGTATTGTATGTCCATCTGGTGTGCCATGGCTTGGGCGCCCCCTTTGCCGAAGATGTCATATTCGACCCCATCGTTGCCGATGAAGTAGCTCATGTTTTCGACCACGCCTAGCAGGGGAATCTGCAATTGCTGGAACATGCGAATTGCGCGGCGGGCATCATCTTGTGCAACCTTCTGAGGTGTACAGACGACGACAGCACCCGTTAGTGGGAGCAACTGCGCAAGTGTCAAAGGAACATCGCCCGTTCCGGGGGCACAAGCCATTGGCTGAACGTTTAATGTTAGCTTTGCAAGCTGGGGAACAGGCTGGCGGTGACAACAGATGTGGTTCACAATATGCCAGATCTGCGTTCATTTCCGTATACAATCC
>JAESSU010000544.1 GCA_016763955.1 Phycisphaeraceae bacterium
ATTTTTTAGACTTACCCGTCTGGTGCAGCGTTTTTTTTGCGCGGCGATAGTCTTTCAATATTCAAAATAAAAACAGATGCGACACAATGTATCGCTGATACATCGCAAGATGCAATACCTGATGTTTTAGCTGCAATGAGCCACTAACTTTGGCGGGCAAGGCGACTGCGGTCGATCTTCAACGTTTTAAGTAAGCCTTCAATGTCTTCTAAAAAACGCTTACCATCTTGGGCATAGCCGGCAGTGGGTTTGAGATCTGGCTGGTGATTAATAAACCAATGATTAAGTCGATCCATGAACACTTCACGGGTGTATTTGCTGAGCATGCTCGCTAATGCCACGGGCATGTTTGCAGCTTCAGCATCCACTAAAAAACGCACTTGCATGCTTCTTTGAGGCATCTGCAATTGGTAGTGACTTTCCTTAGATGACTCACTAATAATCGTGAGCTGTGCATCAGGGAAGACTTGTCGCAATAAATTTAAATAATGAGTTCGACCCGACTGCCGATCCACAACCACCTGCGGATGATGCTTGCCCCAACGCTGCCAAATCGTGTCCAAGTGGCTGGCAACAAACGTGAAACTCAGCGATGCTTTAGAGCGCGTATTAGCAACCATGTGATTAAATCGATCTTCCATCACAACCGCTGCGCCCATGTCCAAAATTTTAACAGCCTTATCCTTCATCTCATGTTTGAGCATGTTTGCTGCAACGTTAATCTCTGCATCGGTGTTGGCAGTGGGTAAACTTTGCCACGGGCCATCGTACCAAGGTAAAACGTGCCGCTGATGATGCGTGGTTTCACCTAGTAGATCAAGCCATTGGCCTAAGTCCGTTGGACGGGGCAAGGTATCTTGCATCACCGAACAAAAACTCATCACGCCCATCTCCAAATGTTTTACGCCCGCCGCTTTGGTCTTTAGCTTTTTAGAGTCATTAACCGGAATCCGGCCTGCACGACCGCTGAGCCTTTGGCAAACCGCTTTATTTAAGATGTCCCAGAGATTGGGTAGTCCCTGAGCATCATCAGGCTCTGCATCGCGCAATGCAAAAACCGACCGCCCAACCACCAAAGGGCCTAGCAGTGGGCCATAACCCGCTTCGTCAATACCAGCGTAAATGAGCATAGACTCTTAAGTATAACGTGATTGCACTTAGTTTCAGATCGTTATTCGTTGACGATCTGATCAATTCAAAATAACGCCTCGGGCAAAGCCCAATGCTGAGGCTCCGCGAAGCGTGGGATCCCCCCCAAAACTCGAAACCCTCCACCGGGTTCTGCTATCATATTCCCATGGCACAACGACCCATTCTCATCACCGGCGCAGCAGGTTTCATTGGCTCATCCCTTGCAGACCAATTGCTCACACAAAATATCCCCGTCATCGGACTGGATAACTTCTGTGATTTCTACGACCCTGCAATCAAACATCGCAACATTGAAAACGCAATCAAGCAACCCCATTACCAAATCGTCCAAGCAGACCTGCGCGACCGGCAAACCATTGCTCAAACCCTCGCAACACACAAACCCCAAGCCATCATCCACCTCGCAGCCATGGCAGGCGTGCGCCCGAGTATCGAACGCCCAGACCTCTATACAGAAGTCAATCTCAATGGCACGGTGAACCTACTCGACGCTGCCATTGCTCACGGTGTTGAGAAATTCCTCTTTGCATCAAGCTCTAGTGTTTACGGCAATAACGAAAAAGCACCCTTCGCCGAATCCGACCGCGTAGACCATCCCATTAGCCCCTATGCTGCCACCAAAAAAGCAGGCGAGCTGATCTGTCATTCCTATCATCATCTCAACCAATTGCCCATTACTTGCTTGCGCTTTTTCACCGTCTTTGGCCCACGTCAACGGCCCGACCTTGCAATCAACAAATTCCTGAAACTCGTCAGTAGCGGCCAGCCCATCCCCGTTTTTGGTGATGGCTCAACCAGCCGTGACTACACCTTCGTCGGCGACATCGTTAATGGCATTGCCCAGTCCTTAGAGCATTGCAGTGACTACCACATCTACAACCTTGGCGGCGATAGCCCGGTGACCCTTAACAAGTTGATTGCAACGATTGAACAGGTCGTCGGCAAGTCTGCCATCATCGACCGCAAACCCATGCAGCCCGGCGACGTCAACCGCACCTGGGCCGATTTAAGCAAGGCCCGCAAAGAATTGGGTTATGCCCCCAGCACCAGCTTACTTAATGGCATCACCCAACAGTGGCAATGGCTACAAAGTTTGGCGTGAGGTGATTGAATTTTGATTCGAGGGTGATAACTTTTTCGACATTTTGCCTGATTGCTCTATGGCGATATGCTGTATCGGAATGACAGGGTCGCTTTTGTTAACCTGCTACAAGAAGAATTAAAATTATGAAAAAAACAACTAGACTCGGAGTACAAATTGAAGCTTATAGAAGCAATTGAGAAACTAGGCGTAAAGCAATCTCTAGCCAAAGCAAAACGTATCGCTCAGGAAATTGGTATTACTTGGGATGATGGTGCGTCCATTGTTTTTCAGGCAATAGCGAATGACTTAGAAAGAGTGCCCAAAAATATCGGAGGTGAAAATGATGATGACAATTCCGCGATAAAAAAATGGCTTTTGAAATATCAAGGGGGTAAGGATGGACGAGCCAGCAACCGGGTTTCAAAACTTCCTGGAACTATAGCAGACCCGATAATAGAAGAAATCATAGGAACCAGAATAGAGTCCTTAGATAAAGATGATTTGAATAAAATTACCTATGCTCACCGCCTTGGCATGTCGGCAGAAAATATACTCGGATTAATTTTAGAAGAGTACTTGTCTGAAAATCTACTTAGCAGTGGCTGGCATTGTGCTTGGGGCGAAACAGTTAAATCGGTTGATTTTGTTCACAATGACGGGCGTTTACTTCAAATTAAAAATCGCAGTAATTCCGAGAATAGTTCAAGTAGTTCAGTTCGAAATGGTACTGAAATTAAAAAATGGTTTCGTATTAAAGCTAACAAGATCGAATACATGTGGGA
Organism: Phycisphaeraceae bacterium; assembly: GCA_016763955.1. Classification (GTDB taxonomy): domain Bacteria; phylum Planctomycetota; class Phycisphaerae; order Phycisphaerales; family Phycisphaeraceae; genus UBA7800. The sequence goes on from JAESSU010000544.1 coordinate 3,019, forward strand.
ATCACTAAATCAAATATGTGGAACAAGCAACCTATCAGAAAAATCGTTTGTGGTATTTATTCGAAAAACAATTTCATCCAACCCCAATTGTTTGGCTGTAGAAAAAAACAACCCTTGGGCATAAAAATATTATATTTATACCTTAGGCAGCGTTCTCAATCATGCTAGCCAGATGACGGTTGCGACTAAATGGAGCATGGATTGGTAGTTTCTAGCCAGTCTTTCGTAGCGTGTGGCGATGCGACGGTAGCTTTTA
>JAESSU010000545.1 GCA_016763955.1 Phycisphaeraceae bacterium
ACACGCACGATAACCAGGTATTAAGTTATTTAACACCGCCCCCAAACCTGTCGCATCAGACCCTAGCCCTGAATCCTCATTAACAAAAACTGCCAAAAGCATGTCGGCGACACATACCTACTGCGCCCTGTAGGGAAATTACAAGTCATCGGCAAAAGTGAAAGCATCATGACCTATGAGCCGTTATGCCTAACCGATCAAGCCAATGAGCAGCAGCTAGACATGGTTCGTCTAACCACCCCGATTGTGGATCACTTTGAGACAGGGGATTTTGAGCAATGCCAGTCTGCAATCACTGCTTATGAAAAAGTGTTGGGCAATGACAAATTCAGCAGCTTTTATCTGCGTCAATGTTTACACCATCAGCAAAACCCAGATGCCTTTAGCGGCTGCATCGTGCTTGAAGCTAAGTAATATTAATATCTAAAATGTCAGCTTACAGCGGCTTGTATTAAGCAAAAGCCGCTGGAAGCCGAAGGATTCCTGCGGGGCATTGGATAAATCAAAACGAAAAATCGTTTAAAAATTGCTCTAAGATGTAAAAAAATCAGCTTGCACGCTGGCGAGGCTTGGGGGCATTGCGGGCAGCGAGCTTGTAGATTTTGACTTGCGCATCTTCAATGGCCTTCGTTGCATCTTGCATCCAACTCGTGATCGTTTCTTTGGCATCAGCTAAGAAGGTGCTCAAATCCACATCCGCATTAAGCCATGCGTGATCGTAACCAACGGTCAAAATGCGATTAAAACCAATGCCCATGAGTCTGTTAATCACATCACGGACCGGAAGCTTGCCTTGGCCTATCGGCACAAAATCATTCTCCGAACCACTGGCGAGATCGTTAAGACGAACCATATGAATACGATGATGCAACATGGGAATTGAAACCGCAGGCAACTCATCAACGGCATGTGCGTTGGTCGGATTCCAACAAATACCTAGCATCGGATGTTCGACCATGTTCAAAACGGTCCACCAGTCTTTTGCTTTGGCAAATGAACCGTTGTTTTCAAACAAAAGTGTCACGCCATGGTCTGCGGCCATCTTCACCATAGGCAAGACATTGGCAACCATGCGGCTAATCACCGACCGACGGGATTCTTTGGGCTTAACGGCATTACCTTGTAAGCGAACATAAGAACAACCAATCGTTCGGGCCACACGACAAGCATGTTCGACCCGCGAGTGGGCTTTGCGGATGAGTTCGTAATCCGCGTGATGCAAACAAACATCTAGATGCAAACACGCAGGCTTGATGTCCGCATCCTGTAACATCTGAGCAAACTGATGTGGATCACTCACCAACGGATCACTGGCTACCGTCGGATACTCTGCTGAAGTGGTGATAAATTCCACATGGGTGTATCCCAGTTCCTTGGCAAGATCAATGACCTGCTGGGAGGACTTTTCGGGACAGATCGCGGTACTAAAAGCAAGTGATATGGACATCGGGCAATCCTAGATGGTGTTAGGTAATAAGACACATAAATTACAGCAGAACGCAGAGATGTGCCAATGCTGCCTACTATAAGATAACGGTAAAGCCCCAATCCACGCCTATGATTGGGCTTGTGGGGTGTCCGTTTCTTCTTCTACGGGCGTTTGTGTATTATCCTTACGCTTGATCTTCCCCAGCAGCCAGCCAATGGGGGTGAACAAAGCATAGACCACAAACCCCCCTGCCACGCTGTGCTGAGGCGCAACGAATAACAACATAATCAACATCAACATCAAAGCGAACTTGCCAAAATTCGCCCGTCCTCGAAAATACTTGTTAATAAAGTGCGGGTAACGGAGGTTGGACACCATTGCCAAAGCAACGAGTAACATAATGCCCACCATCATCACAGCCGTTGCGCGAATAGCCCAGAGGTTTGGGTTGAGTTGTGAAAAAAAATATTGATGCAGCAAGATCAAACTCACAACCGTGCCCGCAGCTCCCGGTGAGGGTAAGCCCTTGAACGTCAGGTGGTCTGACTCTTCAGGCTCGTCAATTTCAATATTAAACCGTGCTAACCGCAAAGCCACACAGCAAACATAAATACCTGCAACGATCATCGCAATACGGTCTAGGTAAGCATCACCTCTTTCGGAAAGAAACGGTGCATCCACACCAATAAGATGAATGACGATAATCGCAGGTGCCACGCCGAAGGTGACCATGTCGGCCATGGAATCAAGTTGTGCTCCAAGCTCACTGGTATTGTGCGTCAAGCGAGCGACCGAGCCATCAAATGCATCAAAGAGCATCCCCAAGAACACAAACACCCCCGCACAGGTCAAAGGTGACCAGCCCCAAGGCAGGTCCGTGGTGATCGGACGGCTTGCTAGAAACACAGCGGTGAACCCGCAAAGCAAGTTCCCTAATGTGAGCATGGAAGGCAAAATGGCCACGGACTTTTGCCGAGCACGTTGGCGACGCGACAGATGCGTTCGCACGAGTTTAGCGGATCGTTTCATTTTAGCCTCCCCCTCAGTAAGTGGTTGCGGACTACATTCAGAAACAGAAGATGACATTTGTTCCAGACGATTGACCATAGATCGGATATGATAACCCACATCACTCCAAAATGGCATCCCCCCCCGAAAGCCCCGAAGCTCGGAAGCTCGGAAGTTTCACTTGGTGTTAGGTGGGCGACAGTGCTAATTGGATCATGAAACCGCGTATCAAATGGTAACGCCCTAAGAATCCCGGCAAAAACTTCCGGTGGGGCAAGGAATAATAGATGACACAGGCAACGGCAACACCCACTGGTAAGGCAAACTTCGCCACGCCTATGGTCGAGCAAAAGCTCTCAACGCTCTTCGCGCGTCTGCTGAGTCTGCTGCTGCTACTAGGCTGCGGCTCTGTCCTAGGCACTGCCGTCTGGCTCCATGCAGATGATGCGGGCATGGGAACCCATCAACAACTTGGACTGCCTGCTTGTGGATTTTACTCCGCGACGCAACTGCCTTGCGCAACGTGTGGCATGACCACGGCCTTCACCCATGCAGCACATGGAAACCTTATACAATCATTGACCACACAACCCGCAGGCATGCTGCTTTGCCTAGGGATGGCAATCCTGACAATCCTCAGTGGGTACACTTTGATCATGGGCATTAGCCTCCAACCGATGCTCCAAATGTTCTGCCAACCACGCAGCTTCCTTTTTCTGGGACTACTCATTGGACTGGCATGGGGTTACAAAATCAGCATGGTTTATCTAGGATACTAAATGCATCTTTTAACCCGACAACGCATCACCAACACGATGATCATCACCACACTCCTTGCAATGTCCTTATGGTCTGTGGGCTGTGACGTGGCGGGAATGATTGGTTACGCGATTGCGGGCCCCCCTAAAGAAAACATCCTCGCTCAATACCGCGGACTTAAAAATGCCCACTTTGCGGTACTCGTAAGTAGTGATGAAAATGTTTTGTTTCAAAGCCCCGAAGCACCCAGTGCAATCTGCACCGCAGTGACAAGACATCTAGCAAGCAATGTCCCGGGCGCAATTGCAATTAGCCCTAGAAAAATGGTCAAATTCCAAGAAGAGAATCCTTACTGGACGACAACCCCATACGACCGACTACTGGACAAACTCAATGTCGAACAACTCGTCATCATTGATGTAGTTCAATATCAAATCCATGAAAAAGGCAATGCCAACGTCTGGCGTGGAACCGCAGTCGCAAACGTCAGCGTTGCTCAACGAACCGATTTCAACACCCTTTCATTTAGCAAAATCGTCAAAGCCACCTACCCCGTAGGGTCCAGCATCGGCAGCGTGAATGCCGACGAACAAACCTTTAGACTCGCTCTTTTACAAAATCTCAC
>JAESSU010000546.1 GCA_016763955.1 Phycisphaeraceae bacterium
AACTAAAAGCTGACAAGTACTGACCGGAATGTACGACGGCGGAGGAAATTGCCCGGACCCCCCCGCCTCCGCCGTCGCCGGTCTTTTTAGCGGGACGAATTTTAAATCTCTTAAATGAAAGTAGATAAAGTTCACAGGTTGAAGCGTCAGGAAAAACAAAATAGATTCTGTCATTTATGTAGTCTTAGTTGACCCATTCGTTTGAGGGGGAGTTTGGGACGTAAGAGTGCTTAAGTCAACCGTCAATTTCGAGGTTATCTAAAACTTAGTGCAAATACTGTTTTTCTGAAACAGGGTATATTTCTGTCTGGGTTTAAAAATTCAAGCATTGAAATAATAGAGTTTTGTGGTAAAATTAATCCGTGATCCATGCATGTGCGACTCTAATTTGGTCGCACTTTTTTTAATATTTTGGAAACGGGATAAATACCATGTCTATTGATCTGAGTATCAGCACTTATAGTCTTCTAAAATGGCGATTAGCCAACAAAAAAACCATGCAGGACACGGTGGATTGGATTGCTAAGACGGGTGTTAAAAAAATCGAATTGACTGGCGTTGCCGATACAGCGACGGGTAATACTCTCAAACAAGCGGCTTTAATGCGTAAGCACTGTACTAAACGTAAACTTAAAGTAGCGAGTTACTGCACAGGTGCTGAGTTGTTATTGTCTCCGGCGAAACTCAAAGAGGCAGTTGCGACACTTAAAGAACAAGTTCAAGTTGCAGCGACATTGGGGGCTCCTTCGATGAGACATGATGTGACAGGCGGATTTGAGCGTGGTTATGCCCGATTTAAAGGGGCTAAAACTTTTACGCAAGCCTTGAAAATCGTCGTGCCTGCAATTCGTGAAGTGGCGGATTATGCTCAAACTTTAGGTGTTAAAACCAGTCTTGAAAACCACGGCTTTTTTATGCAAGCCCCCGGAAGAGTCACCCAGTTAATTGATACAGTGAACCATCCGAATTTTGGCTTGACGATGGACATGGGGAATTTTTTGTGTGTGGATGCAGACCCTGTTGATGCAGTCAAACAATGCGTCAAATATGCTCAGATGGTTCACATCAAAGACTTTCATCAGAAGCTCAAAAAGCAGATGCCCCCCATCGGCTGGTTTGCCACACCCACGCGCTACGCCTTGCGTGGCAGTATTCTTGGGCATGGTATTATTGATCTACCTGCACAACTCAAATTGCTTAAGCGAGCGAAATATTCAGGTGTCTTATCCTTAGAATATGAAGGCATTGAAGAACCAGCCTTCGGCGTACAGACGGGCCTTGATTATCTCCGTGGTGAGTTAGAAAAACTAGGCATGCTCGCTTAATGATCAGTTGCCAAGGCCGTGTCGATTAATTGCCCAGTACAGTTAAAGCTGTGTCATGATAAAGCCCTTGAAGTGTGGCCGGATCAAGATTGATCCCATGCACGGTGGCTGTACTTTTGCGTGGGAGACTGGGGTTAAGCCTTGATAAGTCAGGGTCCACAATGGGAGATGGCCCGTGGTAATTCGTCTCAAATAAACTGCGCATGGCCCAAAATCGGCTGGCATATAAATCATCACCAAGTCCCATCGCACCGGCCTGTGCGACAATATCCGTTCCCCACATAATGCGCCCGGCGTTCTGATGTATAAAGTCCGTTAAGCGTGAGCCGTGCTTACTTAACTCACGGATCATCCATTTGCAGGCTGAGGTGTCCAGATAAAGATTTGGATGTCGATCAAGCAGTTGTTGTAGATGATTTAAATCTTCGGGATGGCCTGCCATGTGAGCTGCGAGCCATGTGACATCGCCGTATTGATCGAGCAGTCGTTCAAGGACCAGATACTGGTCTGCTTTGTTGCCATACTTGCGGTGGTCTTTGTATTGATGGGTAAACCATGTATCAGGGTCTGCGATGTGTACCATGAACATCATGTTTGCTTGATAGGCTAGCTTCATGGCATATTGACGTTCGGGAGAATCAAGCGTCAAAGACGGGTGAACATCTCGGCCGCGCGGTGCAGACCAAAACTTGCACATCCGTGTCCCCAATGCTGCGAACTGCTCAATGTTTTCAAACCAACTTGTGGTGAACCGATTGGGGTCCTTGAAATTATAATAATCTGGCACCGCGACAAAGTTAACCCGGTCACCAAATTCTAAAGCAATTGCGGGGACATCTTTGAGCGGTGTTTGGCTCCAGGTGGATTGGATGCCAAACCAGCTTGCAATCTGAAAATAATGTCTCGCAGCCTCAACCCCCCACAGATGGGTATGGGCATCAATGAGGGGCGCTTGCCAAGGCAACTGAGTTGCTTGATGTCGATAGTTCAACCCAAGGCGGTTGGCATTATTAAGCGGCTGGGTGTGTGGTGTGATTTGCATGGCAATAAGGGGTGCATGTGAAGTTCGAAATAAACAATGAATATCTATTCTACTTATGAGCAGCGATTAGAGGTCTTCAAAAAATCAAAATTCCAATTTAATCGTCAAGATATTTAGATTAACAAGACAGAGCTTTTCTCTGTTTAGCAGAGCCATAATAGAACAAATTGACGCCATTTATTTGCCTTAGACCGAACAATCCGCACGACCGGACGTGATTGGCGGACATGTGTTTAGAGCTTAAGAAATTACATTAAGTTATCGAAAATCTCTGCCGAATGATTCTACAGGTTCTGTCATTAATTGTGCCAGTTGTACTTTGCTGTTTGTCACATTGATGTTGGCAATATTAAAAGGGAAGGTCACGACCGTCCAACTAGAAGTGATTGAAACCGGGGGCAATCACCAATAAGTCGGTCAATTTTACGAGATGTACCGTTGGTTCCAAAAATCTAGTCTTCGGGTCAAAGCTACGCTTGTGGTTTTGGTGATCGTTGCAACGACGTTGTCTGTCAGTTCGGTTGCGACATTGCTTCAGAGTATCCGTACGCTTCATAGTGCGACCCATCGTGCTGCACGGTTATCGGCGATGCATTTGGCACATGTTTGTTCTTGGTCTTTACAGACTAAGAATAATACGGCTTTGCACAACTATGTCCGTCAGGCGACTTATCATCAAGATGTTCTTTTTGCTGCGGTCTATGATAAGGATCGCAAACTCATTACGTTTTCGAGTAAAAGCGAAAATACTTGGATGTTGTTTTTGGTTCAAGATGAGAAATATGCTTCAGAATATATACTGACAACCTTTCCCATTCGCTTGATGTCAATGGATGAGAACAGTTCAATCATCTCTGCGATTGAAGATGGAACCCAGACACAAGCGCAGTTAGAAAATTTAGTGGGTCCTAGGCCACTTAACGAAGAGGCCCCTCAGACACCCAAAAACGATGTAAGTGGGACGATTGGTTATGTCACCGTAGGTTATTCAACCCGTGCGATGTACGACGCTCAGCGTGAGCAGGCGATGACTTTATTGGTCATTTTCTTGTTTAGTTCTTCGGTCGCGGGCTGGATCGTTTATCTGACCATGCGAAATTGGACACGCCGTCTCGCTCACCTTGCGCATGTCTCTCAAGAGATTGCCAATGGCAACTTTGATGAGCAGATTATCGAAACCAGTCAAGACGAAATTGGCCAGCTGGGTCGAGCTTGCGAAAAGATGCGTCTGGCCGTCTTTGAACGTGATCAAGCTTTGAGACACTTTAATGATCTATTGCAAGATGAAGTCGACGAGCGGACCTGTGAATTAGTGGGTGCCAAGGAATCCGCAGAAATGTCTGCATTGCATTTGCAGCATAGTAATGAAAAACTTCTAGTCGAAGCCACCGAACGCCAGCGATCCGAACATGCACTTCGCAAAAGTGAAAAACGTTATGTCCTAGCAGCACGTGGGGCAAATGATGGTTTATGGGATTGGGACTTGTCTACGGACCAGGTGTACTACTCGACGCGCTGGCGTGAAATCGTGGGCAATATGTCACTTAATGCTGATGGTAGCCCTCAGCAGTGGTATGACTTGGTGCATCCTGATGACATTGCTCAACTCAAAGCGGACTTAAAGCAACATTGGGAAGGTGCTACGGAACATTTTGAAAACGAACATCGCATTGTGCACGTTGATGGTTCCTATCATTGGATACTAGCACGTGGTGTGGTCGAACGGAATGATGATGGCTCGCCTTATCGCATGGCAGGTTCGTTGCGAGATATTACGGCTCGTAAGGAAGCAGAATCGCGTTTGCGATATCAGGCATTACATGATGACCTAACAGGGCTGCCTAATCGCACATTAATGATGGATCGGTTAACGGGCTGTGTCTTGCGAGCTAAGCGTCAGACTGATTATCGCTTTGCAATTTTGTTTATGGACCTAGACCGATTTAAGGTGGTTAACGATTCACTTGGACATGCAGCGGGCGATGAATTGCTTGTGGAATTTTCTCGGCGTGTTCAATCTTCATTACGCCGTTCGGACACGATGAGTCGAGTCAATCAGGACACGATTGCGAGGCTTGGCGGTGATGAATTTGTGTTGTTGCTTGATCCGGTTGAAGACGCCGCGCAGGTCTGCCGTATTGCTGATCGTCTTCAGAAAATTATGGCTAAGCCTTTTTATATTAGTGGTCAGGAAGTTTTCACCAGTGGCAGTATTGGTATTGCTATTGGTGATAGCCGTTATGACTGTGCTGAAGATGTTTTGCGTGATGCAGATATGGCCATGTACCGTGCCAAAAGTTCAGGCCGCGCTCGCTACGATCTTTATGATGAAGAAATGCATAAGGATGCACTAGTCCGATTGCAGGTTGAAAACGATCTACGTCGTGCCTTAGACAACGATCAGTTTGTCATGCAGTATCAGCCGATTGTGGATTTAAATAGTGGTCTTGTGACGGGCTTTGAAGCACTGATTCGCTGGGATCATCCTCTGCGAGGGCGTGTTGCGCCAGGGGTCTTTATTCCGATTGCTGAAGA
>JAESSU010000547.1 GCA_016763955.1 Phycisphaeraceae bacterium
GCAAGTCAAAAATAGGGCGTGCAGAATACTGTGTTGCCGGTTTTTTGAGTTGACCTTCGGTCAAAATCGGGTTGACACAGCCTAGCTCGCCAAGGCAGGGGCTACTGCGTTTATCCATTGTGATAAGACGCTTTGGTTTGCACGTGTGGCTCACCTGGGTACAATCTTCCTCTTTGCTATTGCCTAAGACCGTGGTTTTTACCACTGGCTAGGCCGTTTTTTTTTGGAGTCCATTGTGACTGAATTGCCAACTTGGCGGAAATCTTTTTCGTCCAATATTAAAATTGACATCCTCTCGGGTCTGACTGTTGCTTTGGCTTTAGTGCCTGAAGCGGTCGCATTTTCATTTGTGGCTGGCGTTGATCCGCTGGTGGGACTTTATGCTGCGTTTATGGTCGGATTGATTACGTCACTGTTTGGTGGTCGCCCGGGAATGATCTCCGGTGCAACGGGTGCGGTCGCGGTGGTGCTTGTTGCTTTGGTAGCAAGCCATGGCATTGAGTACATGTTTGTCGCGGTGCTTTTGGCAGGTGTCCTGCAATTTGGTGCGGGCTTGTTACGTCTTGGTAAATTGGTTCGATTGGTGCCTGAATCGGTGATGTTCGGTTTTGTTAATGGTTTAGCCATTATTATTTTTCTGGCTCAATTATCGAGTTTTCAAAATAAGATCATGGTTGATGATGCCGTGGTCATGCAGTGGATGACGGGGAATCAACTTTACTTGATGGTGGGTTTAGTGCTTGGGACGATGGCTATTATTCTGGGAACTTCCAGTCTCACCAAAGCCATTCCTGCACCGTTAGTGGGTATTGCAGCGATTACTTTGCTGGTTCATTTTTTAGGGATTGACACAACAACCGTGGGCGATTTGGCCTCGATTGAAGGCGGACTCCCAAGCTTCCATATTCCGGGTGTGCCGTTTAATCTTGAGACGTTGAAGATTATCTTTCCCTACGCAGCGATTGTTGCCAGTGTCGGGTTAATTGAGTCTTTGATGACAATGTCCCTCTTAGATGAAATGACCGAAACACGTGGACGAGGTAACCGAGAATGCATGGCATTAGGCGTTGCCAATATGGTCAACGGCGTGTTCGGCGGCATGGGCGGTTGTGCCATGATCGGGCAAAGTGTCATCAACATCGAGTCCGGCGGTCGTGGCAGACTCTCTGGTTTTAGTGCTTCAATGTTCTTATTGATGTTTGTTCTTTTTGCCTCAGGATTGATCGAGCAAATCCCCATCGCAGCACTCACCGGCGTGATGTTCATGGTTGTCATTGGCACATTTGAATGGTCTAGTTTCCGTGTGATGGGCAAAATTCCCCGAGCCGATGCCTTTGTGATTGTGCTTGTTTCTGGGATCACGGTGATGCATGACTTAGCCATTGCCGTATTCGTGGGCGTGATCGTTTCAGCCCTTGTTTTTGCATGGGAAAAGTCCAAGCACATTAGTTGCAAGACACGATTAAACCCTCAAGGTTGGAAAATTTACGAATTAGATGGCCCATTATTCTTTGGAGCCATTGGTGATTTCCGTGATCTCTTTTTACCTAATGAGGATCCTGATGATGTAATTATCGACTTTGCTCACTGCCGTGTGTATGGGCATAGTGGATTAGAAGCCATCGACGCGTTGGGCGAACGGTATCGCAGTATGGGTAAAAAACTGCATCTGGTTCACCTAAGTCCTGAATGTAAGATTCTGCTAGAAAAAGCAGGGGACATGGTGGAAATTAATATGCTCGAAGATCCGCATTATCATTTGGCTGTCGATGAGTTGGCGTAACTCAAAGCCGCTTGTCGTTTAATGCGGTTCGTATTCACGATGTGGTGAGTTTTTTCCCGCGCCATTTTGAGATACGATCGCCGCACCATAGGCAGAAGATGGTTGCAAGAATTTTGTAACCTGCTTTGAGGCTGCCTTTGATTGAGCCAGATATTTTGCTACTTCCTGCATGTCTTTGTCGGTAGGGGACATCGATGTCGATGCAAGCAAGTTTTTGCTTAGCAGCTTTATATTGCATCTCGACGGTCCATCCCCAGGTGGTATCGCGCATCTCCAAATCCAAAAGCGTTTGCCAGTCGATCACACGCATGGGGCCCAAGTCTGAAAAGCGTTTGCCGGTGCATATCCAGATTAGGAAACAGGCCAATCGGTTGCCGAATCGTTGGGTGAAGGTAAGTGAGCCGGGTTGAGCTTTGCGTTTGCGTGAGCCAATGACCATGACCGCTTCGCCACGAGCCACGGGGGTGGCTAAGGCTCGCAATTGGTCGGGATCGTCTGAGAGGTCTGCATCTAAAAAAGCAACAATCTCCGGTGGCGGACATTGGAGTTTTAGCCAGCAGATACCTTTAAGACAGGCTGCGCCGTAGCCACGTTGTAACTCGGTAAGAACCACAAACCCTTGCTGTCTCGCTAAGTCTGCGGTTTGATCTGTACTGTTATTGTCCACGAGAATGATGTGTCGAAAATGTTCTCGTGGGATCGCGCAGCCTAGGGCAGCCATGTTTTGCTGCTCATTGAAAGCTGGGATAATCAGGTCAATAATGGGTTTGGAGTCTTTGATCATAGCTTACTGTCATTACTAAATACCAAGGCTAACACGTTGGAGGCAAATGATTTGATTTCTTAATTTTACAACGGACAACGCCATTTGTCCGACTGTTATTATGAACCGATACAATGCTTTGTTTATTCCGATTGACGATGAGAGTTAATTAAGTTAATATTCATATATCCGGATTAAAGGATTAACCAGAATGCATATTTGCGATATATTTGACCAGCATCCCACGACACTCTCATTTGAGTTTTTCCCGCCTAAGACGCCTGCGTCTGCTGATTTGCTGTACTTAGCGATTGAGCAGTTGGCCTCTCTAAAGCCTTCTTTCGTTTCCGTGACATACGGGGCTGGCGGTTCGACACGAGAGTTAACGCATGATCTGGTGGTTCGGACTCAAAAGCAAAGTGGTCTCAATCCGATTCCACATTTGACCTGCGTTTGTCATCAACAATCAGATATTTTCCAAATTTTAGAGCGTTATGCCGCTGCGGGTGTTGGTAATATTTTAGCCTTAGGCGGCGACTTGCCGGTGGATAAACCCGATTATGACCGGGGCCAAGATGCGTTTCGCTATGCAGCAGACTTGGTTTCCTTCGTCAAAAAATTTGGTGAGCAGGGCAATCACCCCGACAAGCGTGGCTTTGGTATCGGTGTTGCAGGTTTTCCTGAAGGCCATCCAGGGACTCCCAATCGCCTTTTGGAGATGGATCATCTTAAAGCGAAGGTCGATGCAGGAGCGGACTATATCTGCACGCAATTGTTTTTTGAAAATCGAGATTTCTTTGATTTTTGTGAACGCTGCGAACTGGCAGGCATTCATGTGCCGATCATCGCAGGCATCATGCCCGTCTCCACCACCAAGGGTATGAAACGCATGGCCGAACTTTCTGCGGGATCGCGTTTCCCCGCATCCCTTTTGCGAGCGCTCCACCGCGCGCAAGATGATCCCCAAGCCGTCACACAAGTCGGACTCCAATGGGCCACCACGCAGTGCATGGATTTACTGGACAACGATGTCCGAGGCATCCATTTTTACACGCTCAACAAATCCGACGCGACCAAGCAGATTTATCTCCGCATGGGACTCAACGACTCCACGCCTGTGACCGGAATATAAAACAAACCTGCTGATGAACAAAGCAAATCGGTAGGATATCTGTTACAATTTTGCCTTAATGACTCCGTGTTTGAAACCTGCTTCACCAGCCGACGGGTGTGCAGGCTCCTAAAAAACCATGTCGGCGACAACAAAATTTCCGCGATTGGACATGGTCTTTTGATCAGCAGTCCTCGTAGTTGTGATACACACGGAGTAATAGACCTATGGCCGGATCAATCATGCCTCTTCCTATCATGTTAGAGGAAGAAGAGGATCGCAAAGCCTATAAGAAGCTCGAAGCGCCCAAGACCATCGTCGTCCGCTTTGGGTACATGCGCGAAATTGCTGAACTTTCTTACAACGGAGATGCCAAGCCCGGCTGCGGCTCGAAGCTTGTGATTCGTTCACGACGGGGCATTGAGATGGCAGAAATGCTCACCACCGTCTGTAACAACAACGGTTGCTCCAAAAGTATCTCCCGCGATCAGATGCTCCAGTACATCGAAAACTCCGGTGGCAAAGACTACCCCTATTTCAACCAAGGCAAAGTTCTGCGCGTCGCCAACATTGAAGACCTCAATGAGCAGTCGCATCTCGATGAAGCTAAACAAGGCAAAATCAGATTCTCGCGTCAAGCGGTCAAAGAACTTGACCTGCCCATGAAGATCGTTGATGTCGAACAACTCCTTGGCGGCGAACGCATCATCTTTTATTACACGTCCGAAGATTGGGTCGATTTCCGTGAGCTAGTCCGTAAAATCGCAGCGGAATACCAGACACGCATTGAGATGTGTCAGGTCAATGCCCGCAACGAAGCCCGCCTAGTGGCTGACTACGAAAAGTGTGGTCAACATTGTTGCTGCAAGCAATTCCTTAAAGTCCTTAAACCCGTCTCCATGCGTTCTGCCAAGGTGCAGAAAGCGACACTTGATCCGACTAAGATTTCGGGTCGATGTGGCCGGCTAATGTGTTGCCTAAGGTACGAGGATCAGACCTACAATGACTTGCAAAAACGCTTGCCTCACAGGCAGTCGATTGTTGAAACCGAAGATGGGTTAGGCACGGTCATCAATACGCAGATTTTAACCCAATTAGTGTTGGTCCGACTCGATGATACCCCCGGGCCGTTGCAGGCTTATCCACTGGAAAACATCACGGTTCTAAATAAAGAACAAGTCCAAGCTCGGCGGCAGCAACTTGAGCAACTCGCCGCAGAGAAGGCGTCGCAACCCTTTGAGCGTAGACCTCGGCAACGCAGTGA
>JAESSU010000548.1 GCA_016763955.1 Phycisphaeraceae bacterium
ATAGACTCTGTGGTTATTTAAATAATTGGGATTTATAATTTTATTTCCAATGACACTTACATCTATTGCGTCGTTAATATAAATCCCTGCACGTGCAGATTCTTCAATTGTGTTATTTGAAATTTTTATATTTTGATTCCTGTAGGCACCTTTAACCGTATTGTATTTGTGATTTAAACTTGTGAGGTGAATGCTGCCTTGGTTGACAATTGAACTATGAAAAACACCAAATCCACAATGGAATATGTGGTTATTCTTAATAATAATATTTTTACCGTTTGGTGCTTCAGATGGGTCTAGGTGAGCACCGATATAGATGCCCGCACCATTGCTGTATTGAATTTTGTTGTTTTCGACAAGGCCATTAATACTTCTGAGTCTGATCCCCATGCCCATGGGGTAACTAAATACATTGTTACGTATGACGAAGTTTCCACTGCATGCATCGAGATCAGCTAAGTGGTCGTTTATTTGAATATGATCCAAAGGTCGGTCAAATTCGAGTTTCCATATTTTTTTATTTGCAAAAAATGCGTCCGTTTTATTTTTAACTCTGGTATGTTTGAGCAGAACAGCCGTTCCCTTGATTGTATTTTGTTTGCCATCTAATAATTCAAAGGTGTCAGAGTCTTTGATGAAATCTCCGCCGATTTTTTGATAGACCATGATTGTTTTTTTATCGAGAATTTCAAAGACCCGCAAGGTTCTGCCATTTAAGTTAATTGCATCGTCGCTCATTTGGGAGGAGTTACAATCTTCGATGATATTGTAACTATTGCGGCAAGCTGCCAGATGGACAGGCTCGGCATCTGTTGAGATCAGTCGAGATGTGCCGGGCTTGATTTTAACAACGCATTTTTGGATTTTGATGCCATCGCAACTGATACCCACAAAAGGCATGGAGGGTGACGAATAGACCGTCGTTTTTTCGATTAGTATATTGGTGCCATTGACAAACAAAAAAGTATGCGAGCCCGTGTATCGAGCCATGAGCATGAATTTGTGGCCTACTTTTATATTTTTTAAAAGATCGTCTTGCCAGCGAGTAAAATCTTTACTTCTACGTAATGTAAATTGTTTTTTGCCATCCGAAGAACCGTTGGGTGTAATTTTGTCAATAAAAATGACACCCGCATCGCTATTTCGAGTTCCATCCGAATTGAAAAGTGATCCTCTTTTTCTAGCTTTGGTGTAATTCTCATCTGTGGGGTCCGGATATCCCGGGTCTTTTAGAAATTCAAAAGAATTGTTTTCGCTATTTAATTTGACAATCGTACCTTGGGTAAAAGGCACGGGGTCATAATCGATGCTGAGATTAGAGACTGTGATGTTTGTGCAATAAACAAAGACGAAGCCTCCTAATTCAGGGTTTTTCATTATAATTTGCGAGCCTTCTGCTCCTAGTAGTTTTAGGTTTGAGGCATTTTTTATTTTTATATGATGATTTGTTGTTTCTTGATCATAGAGAACATAAGTTCCTTTTGGGAAAAAAATAGTGCCTCCATGATTTTCTTTTATTTTGTTGATCGCTTTTCGTAGTGCGGGAGAATCGTTGTGTTTGTTGTCGCCTTTTGCACCAAAGTCTTTAATATTAACCACCAGTGTTTTGGTTGATGTTTTTGGGTTGCAGTATCCTGTTTCGGTGGTCATGCTAATACTCATTAAAATAATCCCTATTAAAATCGATTTTTTTTTCATTATGATGTCTTTTCTAACAGTGGGCAGAATAAATTCTGCTTGTTTACATTTGCCAATCTTTTTTTTGCATCAAATCGATTGCAATATGATTTGTGATTGCCAGATTGGTGTATAAAAGTTTTGTTTCGGAAGTATTTACCAACAAGATGTCGCTGGGTTAGTGATGTGGGCGAGTCGTCTTGTCTGTAATAAAATGTACTTGTTTGCAGCGAGGGATTTCGTGACACGTAATGGTTAGGGCGTGACTTTCCATGATTGTTCATCGTCTGTCGTCGTCGTGGCCCAGAGAGGAAATTCGGCAGGTTTGACGACTCGTGCGTGACCATCTCGAAAGGAGGTTGCTGCTGTTCCGCTTGTCTGCGGCAGCGTGTCTGTGCCTACTGTGATTGCTCCCGTCACAGCATATTCAATGCGTTGTGTACGGAAGTGGGGATTGATATGCCATCGGTAGGGCTTGCCGCCGGGATGTGTCATGTTCATTCGGCATTGGGAGGGTGTCTGCCAAAACATTGGGCGGTAGCCTTCGGTAAAAATAACTTGTGAAGAGGGAGCCACCGTCAACTCTGCTTCTTTGACTCTGCCTATGCTGCTAAGTTGGTTGGGCTGTCGGGAGAATGGCGTGAAGCCTGTTTGATATCCAGTTGGTTTTACACGTCCCATGATGCTTGCATTGTAAGTATAGATGCCATAGGACCCCGGTGCTGCGGTGCTTGAGCCGGTGCCAATATCTCTGGTTTCCGGGAAAATTTCCGTACAATGCCATTTAGGTGATTTTTGAGTTGATACGCGATCTGATTTTAATGCTAAGTAGGTATTTAATACACGAGAGATGTATTTTTTATCTGCCGTCCTCTCATCGAATCCATAAGGGAAATATGTTTTGAAGTCCGTTTGATACATGATCAGAGCTTGTCCGGTGCCTCGAATTTGCACGGTGCACTGAATCTGTCGTGCGGACTCTCTGGCCTTACCTAATGCGGGTAGTAAAATGGCAATGAGCAGTGAAATAATTGATATTACGACTAATAATTCGATTAAGGTAAACGCATTAAGCTGTTTTCGTTTGGTTTGCATGGATTAGCTCCTTTTGCCATCTGAGGTTATTTGTTTCATAGATTGTTTGAGGCTGCTTTTGTGCCAAAGTATCTTTATGAATACTTTCAAGGGGTTGGGTTGTGAGGCCTTGAAAAAGTTCAGGTTCAACTTCCATACGAATGGGCGTTGGGGGCTGGGTTTGCGGGTCATTTTGCACAAGTCTGCGAGCTAGTTGCAGTGCTTTGAGTGTGTAGGACTCAACGGGTTGTGCGATGGTGGTAATTGGCGGATCGTGCAGTAGGGCTTGGGGGTTGCCGTCAAAACCAACCACGGGAACGTCTTGGGGCACTTTTCGGCCGATCTGATTTAAGACTTCAATCGCATGAGCCGCAAACCCGTCGGTCGCTGCAAAGATGCCCTGGATTTGTGGGTGTTTAACAATGAAATCGTGGATCTGACTATGAATGACGGGCCAGCCCTCGCTGGGGGATACGGCTAATTCCAGGATGTGATGAATACTCCTACCTGACTCGACCCATGCTTTTCGGAATCCTAATGTACGTAAGCAAGTGATTCGCCGGGGCCTTGGTTTTGCGAATCAATGGTGATAATCAAAACATACTCGGGGTTGGATGCAAGCAGAGGCGTGCAGGCCATTTGTCCGCCCAGAAAATTGTCTGTGTCGATGGCATAAGGCAGGTGCAGCGATTTAGATGTATTGATGCCGATGATCGGCTTACCAAAACTTTGAACCTCTGGCAGACGTCCCGTTAAATCAGAACTAAGCAAGATCAAGTCTGCCTCAGCGAGTTGTTCTAGCTTTTTAATGTCGCTATTTGAGTCCACTAATTGCAAGGTTGTGTGGAGATTCATTCGCGGGCCATGCGCTACGAGTGTGTCATACACGCGTTGAAAAAGGTGGTGCAGGATACATTCAGTGCCCAAGGCCATGAAGACAATAGATAATTTAGGTAAAAGTGAATCCGCTACTTCTGGGGCCACGCAAAATCGAAGTGACGTTGAGGCTTTGAGCCAATTTTCACTTTCAAGTTGCTTGATTGCTCGCCAAAGGGTGTCTCGCTTAAAGCCGTACATCTGAATCATCTTTCGCAGTGAGGGCAAATCTTCTCCGGGCGCGAAACGAGCATCAATAAGATCGTCTTTAAGCAGGCGGTAAGCTTGCTGTGTAAGGACTTGTGTCGCTTTAGGTTTTTTTTGCATGGAACTCCTTTGTCTGAACATCAGACACTTTAGGTATCGGCTAAGGTGAAGTCAAGGATTTTGCCTTTTAATAAATCAACATTGATCTACTTTGGGCGTATGGAGTAGGAGTAGGGGTACATGCTTAGATTGCAATGATCTGATGGGCCTTCTTATCTAGTGTGGTGGGGCATTCTAAGAAGCTTCTTTTGTCGGATTTGTCGCAGATGGGGTTGCAAAAAACCTGGAGATCGCTCAAGAGGAGGATTTAGATAATGAGCTTTTATATGCGTTGTATCTAACGCAATGCCTCAGGCCATATCATGGCCGTTTGTCGTCATTAATCTCTGAGATTGCTTGATACATATAGTGCGCCCGTTTGAATTAATTTGCTTACAAGAGACATTTGGGTAGAATGTTTCGTCTCACGACCGGATTTGTCAGTTTGTCGCTGGCGTCGTTTGCTTTAATGCCAACGCATGGTTCGAGTCTATTGTGAAGCTATTTTTCCGACTGGAACAAACAACATGGCAATTAGTTACGCTCAAGGCATGCACCTTTTTACTAGCGAATCCGTCTCCATGGGACATCCTGACAAGGTCTCCGATCAGGTCTCTGATGCGATTCTAGACAGTCTTATCGCAGTGGACCCTATGGTTCGTTGTGCATGTGAAACGTTGTGCACTACCGGCTTGGTGGTCGTTGCAGGTGAAGTGACGGTACACAATGCCGCCGCGGTTGCTGCCAAGGAAAACATTGAACAAACCGTCCGTCAGACGCTTAAGGAAATTGGTTATACCGATCCTGCGATGATGTTTGACAGTGAAAGCTGTGCGGTGATTCGCACGATTCACGGTCAGTCAGCTGACATTGCAATGGGTGTGGATAAAGAAGGTGCTGGCGACCAGGGCATGATGTTTGGTTATGCCTGCCGCGAAACTTCGACATTGATGCCGTTGCCTATTGACTTGTCTCATCGCTTGATGGAACGTGAGGCAGTGGTTCGTGAAAAGAATATTATTAAAGGTCTGCGTCCTGACGCTAAGAGCCAAGTGACCATTGAGTACAACGGCAACAAAGCCACTCGCGTACACACCGTCGTGATCTCCACACAGCATACCGCTCAATGGAATGGTGCTAAGAAACAAGCACTGCTTAAGAAAGCGGTCATCAAGCACATCATTGAACCGGTGATGCCTAAGAAAATTTACGATGCCAAGAACGTGATCATTCATGTTAACCCCACCGGTCAGTTTGAAATCGGTGGCCCACACGGTGATGCGGGCCTAACGGGTCGTAAGATCATCGTGGATACCTACGGTGGCCGTGGTTGTCACGGTGGTGGTGCATTCTCCGGTAAGGACCCCACGAAGGTTGACCGCTCTGCGGCATACATGGCTCGCTATATTGCGAAGAACATCGTGGCTGCCAAGCTTGCGGACTCTTGCGAAGTACAGCTTGCTTACGCCATCGGCGTTGCGGACCCCATGTCCATTCGTATTGATATGCAAGGTAGTGGCAAGGTCAGCGAAGAAGTTCTCGAAGCAGCAGTTCGCAAGGTCTTCCCACTTCGTCCCCAAGGTATTATCAAGCATCTTGGCTTGCGTAAACCAATCTTCAAACGTACCGCACGCCACGGCCACTTTGGTCGTAAGCCTGATGCTCAGGGCGGCTTTAGTTGGGAAAAAACCGACAAGATTGCCGCACTGAAAAAGGCCTGCGGGGTAAAATAAGAATAAGCTCATTCCAATCGGCAACGTGACTCAATATTGAGATTGGTTTGAGGCCAGTCTCAAGCAGGTTGTCGTTTGGTTTAAGGGCATAATATGCAGATCAAAAAAGGTATCGCAGTTTCTCCGGGTGTGGCGATCAGTCGAGCGGTGGTCATTGACGCTGAGGATGTTGCGATCCCTCGTCGTGCGATTGCTTCCACTGCTGTGACACGTGAGCTTGTACGGCTTGATGAGTCGTTGGAAGAATCGCAGCAGGATATTAAAAATCTGCGTGAGCAGGCTGTTGCGACAGTCGGTGAAGACCTGGCTAAAATTTTCGATGCTCATTTGGCGATGCTTATGGATCGTCCGACGGTTGCACAGATTAAACATTCGATTGAAACGGAACTGGTCACTGCTGAATACGCAGTGTATTCGGTGATGCGACGATTGGCACAGATGTTTTCCGGCCAAGAAAATCGTTATCTCCGTGAACGTGCCAATGATATATGGGACTTGGAACGTCGCATTCTTGGACATCTGATTGGACATTCGCAGCAAGAGCTTGCGCATCTTGAATCCGAATGCATTCTCATTGCTCATGATCTGACACCGAGTCAGACGGCATCACTGGATAAAAATAAGATCAAAGGCATTGCCACCGATGCGGGGGGACGCACGAGCCATACGGCGATTCTCGCACATGCTCTGGGCATTCCTGCTGTGGTCGGTTTAGAAGATATCACCAGCTCAGTGAACAATGGTGATTCGATCATCCTTGATGGAAATCGCGGACAAGCAGTCATTGATCCTAATGCGGAACAATTGCTCACGTTCCGTGAATATAAGCGACGTGCAACGGCCTTTGAAAGTTCGTTAGATGAACTTCGACAACTCCCCGCTCAGACGACTGATGGCACATCGATTGCACTTCAAGCAAACATCGAATTCCCCGATGAAATCGAACCTGCATTAGGTAAAGGTGCTACCGGCATTGGACTTTATCGCACGGAATTTTTGTTCCTTGCATCAGAAGTTGAACCGACTGAAGAAAAGCAGTACGAGTCCTATCGTGCAGCAGTTGAAGCGTGTAACGGCCTTCCATTGACGATCCGGACACTGGACCTTGGTGCGGATAAAGTATGGCTTGATGGTTACACCGACCATGCTGAACGCAATCCGTTTTTGGGATGCCGCTCCATTCGATTGTGTTTGCAACACCTGCCTTTATTTACGACACAGCTTCGCGCGATTCTCCGAGCGAGTGTTCATGGCCCGATCAGGATCATGTTCCCACTAATCAGTAACCTGATGGAACTGCGACAAGCGAAAATGATTCTCGCGGATGTGATGGAAGACCTCGAAGAACAGGACATCGCTTTTGCTGAAGGTATCCCCGTGGGCATGATGGTCGAAGTTCCCTCTGCTGCAATTCAGGCATCAGTCTTTGCACAGGAAGCGGACTTCTTCTCCATTGGCACCAACGACCTGATCCAATACACCGTGGCAGTTGACCGGGGTAATGAACGAATTGCCAATCTTTATTCAGCGGCTCACCCTGCGGTGATTAGCTTGGTGCGTGATGTGGTTCGTGCGGGTAAACGTGCGAAAATTGATGTGTCACTTTGCGGTGAAATGGGTGGCGAGCCGGAGTACACGATGCTGCTACTAGGCTTGGGTTTGCGAAAGCTTTCCATTACCCCGCCTGCGATTCCGGAAGTTAAGCAGATCATTCGCAACGTCACAATTGATCGTTGCAAACGAGTGATGCGCAAGGTGGCTACATTTGAGACCGAACATCAGGTTCTACACTATCTACGTGCAGAGATGCGTCGTGTCTTGCCTGATGCACGATGAACCGATGGTAAGCGAGACCCTTATACGCATCGCGTTTATTTTGTGCGCGTTGGACGGTTCATAAACCTTTGTCGCATTTACATTCGCTAGGTCAGTCACGCACGAGTTTTAATCGTGATGGGTATTAGTTCGTTTTGCTGGACATGGATATAGTGGTGCATTTTAGCTAATACGTCACAGATTACATCTTGCGACGCGTCAGCGACACGCCCCCGGAAGTGTCGCAGCTATTTCCCGTAGCAATGTTAATCGTGATCCAATTACTAATTAGCTGCAATGAACGACTAAGTTGCCAGAACCTTTATGGATCACGTCGAGATAGAACGATGTGATACGCATCGCGTCTATTTTGTACGCATCGGACGGGTCATAAGACTTTGTATCGCTTGTGTTGGCGATGTCAGTCACGCACGAGTTTTAATCGTGATGGGTATTAGTTCGTTTTGCTGGACATGGATATAGTGGTGCATTTTAGCTA
>JAESSU010000549.1 GCA_016763955.1 Phycisphaeraceae bacterium
TAAATCTGCATCAAGCTCTTGCTGAAATGTGGCGTCTTCTTTACTGGCAAAATAAGCAGCCTCCAACTCTTTAAGAGGCGTCATTAATGTCTCAGCAACAAATCTCCCACCATAAATTCCAAAATGACCATGTTCATCGGGCATTGTTGGTTCAATCTTTGAATTTTCTTTCACCTTAGCATTCATCGGCTACTCGCACTGAATTCACAAACTCTTTCATTTTTTTAATATCCTTTATCCCCTTAGCTTTTTCAATACCACTACTGACATCAACTGCAAATGGACGCACTTGCTTAATAGCCGCAGTGACGTTGTTAGCCTCCAACCCACCCGCCAATATAACTGGTTGTTCAATACTTGGAATTTTTTTCCAATCAAATTGCTTCCCAGAACCACCCGCTTGCCCCAGCTCATTGCTATCTAGCAATAGTGCGGATGCCGTTGGATAATCCAATTCAGACACTGACAGAGTTTCACTTCCCATTGCCACGCTTTTTAAATAGGGGAGCCCAAACGAAGCACAGAAATCTGCGGACTCTTCTCCATGAAACTGCAGCATATCTATACTCACTTCCTGCATTATTTGATTGATTGTACCCGCATCTTGATTCATGAATAGTCCTACGCAAGTCACGAAAGGTGTGCAACGGTCAATTAGCGCACATGCTTGCTGTACATTGACTGCACGAGGGCTGCTTGGGCAGAACACAATGCCTACCGCATCTACGCCTAACGCGACCGCCTCTTGCAAGTCATCAATACGAGTAATACCACAAAACTTAATACGTGTGCGCGCCATTGTTATTTCTAATTAAATAATGATTTCAGACAGTGCTTTAAATTTTATACTTTGGATCATATTGCACCGATAAAAAATACAAGCCTTGCGGGGGTGCAGTAACACCTGCGAGTGATCTATCTTTTTTAGTCAATACTTCCTTAGTCCATTGCGGAGGATTTTCGTTCTTACCAATACTCATGAGCACTCCCGCCAGGTTTCTCACCATATGATGCAAGAATCCATTTGCGGTCACATCAAGGATGACCAAACTCCCTTGTCTATGGATGGTAAGCCTAGTAATTTCTCGTATTGGGCTTTTTGCTTGACAAGCTAGCGCTCGAAAACTTGTAAAATCATGCTTCCCCACGAGAGTGTTAGCGGCTGCTTGCATACGTGTTTCATCTAAGGTCACACGTTCCCATGCCGCTCGATTAGCCAACAATGCAGGGCGCACTTTTTCGTTCGATATAATATAACGATACGTGCGCGAAAGTGCAGAAAAACGTGCATGAAAATCATCAGGCATCTGGCTAATAGACCTTATCACCACACTGCGCGGAAGATTAGAGTTTATCCCCAACAACCATGAACGCATATCGCGCTGTGCATTGGTTTCAAAGTGCATCACCTGGCCTAGCGCATGAACCCCTGTATCTGTACGTCCTGCGCAGGCAATGCCTACCTCATGGTTAGCCACCAAGCTAATGGCGCGCTCAACAGTTTCTTGAACAGATGGCGCATGAGATTGTCGCTGCCACCCACAAAAATCACTGCCGTCATATTCAACGATGCCTGCAAATTTCATATTTTTTATATTACTCTAACCCGATCTCTTTATACCTGGACCTATAACGAACAAAGCCCCAGTGTATACACTGGGGCTTTGTTGCTCACTAAAAACTGGCGATTAGAAATCAGTTTAGCTTATCTAGTAAATCCTTTGCTTGCTGAATTTGAGTTTGATCACCCTGCTCTATTACTTCCGTCAATGTTTCTTTGGCAGCGTCTTCATCTCCCATATCGACAAATGCTTTCGCTAGATCCAACTTGGTTCCAATCTCTTCAACCACAGATGGGTTTTCTAGGTCATAGTCATCCCCGAACTCACCAAGATCCGTCATTGTTGCGTCGATATTGCCAACATCAAATTGCTCTGTCACTTCATCTGCGAGCATATCTCTCTCGAAAGTGCCGGTTTCACTTGCAGCCAAATTTTCATCTAAGTCATCTAGATCTGGCTTACCAATTTCTGAGGTTTGCAAGGTCGGTAAAGAATCTTCTTCAATACTGTTAAGATCGATATCATCAGCATCAAAGCTTAATGTTTCTAACTCAGCAGTAAGATTTTCTTGCACTTGCTCAAGACTCACAGTGTCTTCATCTACACGCTCTCCGCCTTCTGCAAATGCTTGTGCTTCTGAGCTATCCACATCAAACAAAGAACCATCGAACATCGCTGTTTCTGAATCATTCCCATCAAGAATATCATCAAGGTCATTATCGACATTAACACCAGAACCACTATTGTTATCTGCTGACTCAATATCATCATCGAGATTAATTGCATCTTCAAGATCGATACTCGACGCTAATGATTGATCTAGCATTTCGGTCTCACTATCGTGAGTGGCTGAGTTCAGCTCTTTCTCTAACTGATCTCCATCAAAGTCTAAGAATGAGTCATCCGCTTCGCTAGGCTCACTAGCATTGTCTTGTGCAGCGTCAGTAAGATTTGTGCCACTCATATCAAACGCTTGGGTAGCGTCATCTTCATCGAATTCTAGTCCAGCCTCTAGTACGGCGGTGGAAGATTCTTCTAACACCTCATCACCGTCAGATACAAAAGCTTGTGTCTCATTTATTAGCGAGTCTTCATCCTCAGCTAGAACCTCATCACTAACACCACCGTCATCACCGAAGGTAAAGTCCAGTGAATTATCATCTAAATCATTACCTTCGAAGTCCTCAATATCTTCTGAAGCCACGCTAAAGTCTTCAACATCATCGTCTTCTACGATTTGTTCTGCTGGCTGGTTGCTAACGGCTTGATCCTCAGACCCAGCAAATAGCGCATGCGCAGGCACCAATGCGGCCCCCATTGAAACAATTTTAGACCATTCAGGTGATTGCTTATCCATGTCTGCTTCTATTGCTTCAACATGCTGCACAAATTCATCAGATTTTTTATCACCATGATAAATTTCTGCTAGCTTAACTTGGTATTTAATATTTGCAGGATCTTTAGCCAAGCCGTCCTTCAATAGCTCTTCAGCCTGCTGATAGAGACCATATGAAATATAGACATCTGCTTCAGCAATCACATCATCGCTACTATCAACGCTATCATCGATAGCTAAATCTTCGTCTTGTAATGATTCTTCTGCATCAAATGTGTCAAGATTATCTAGCGCTTCATCAACACTATCAGGTGTAGCAATTACAGTTTCATCGAGCATTTCATCA
>JAESSU010000051.1 GCA_016763955.1 Phycisphaeraceae bacterium
AACAAAAACTGATAGACCCCTCGGGTATGAGATGTCCCGCGAGGGACGTTGTTTGAACGCGATGCTTGAAAAAAAACAAATAGCCACATACACAAGCAAACGGGAAAAATCAATTGTGATTGGTATACCTAATAGAAACTAAAAACAAAAAAGGATTTTCGATGATCAAAAAAATGACTTTAACAGCCACCCATTGGTGCGCTGCAGCTTGCGTGCTTGGAACCATGATCTGCGGCATCACCAAGGCAACCGAAATGGCTCCCTCCGAGCCCAAACTGGGCATTAACCTTGCGGGGCCTGAGGATTGGGGTACGGAGCTACCATTCGTGGATGTCTTTAAATTCTCTCGGCTCTGGATCACGCAAAAGCCAGGGGTGCCATGGGGCAAAGGGCCGAAACTGGACCTTGACGAACATGGCTGGGTCAAACGTCTGGCACCGGGATGTTTCGCTGAGACAACCATGCTGACCGGTCTTCAGGGCCACTACCCCTCCGGTCGCTACACCATTCTATACGAAGGAAAGGGGCGAATTGAGATTCGTAACGGCCATCAGGTCATCACGCAAAGCCCCGGTCGAATGGTCGTCAAAGTCAATTCCAAAGACGACAATATTTGGCTCCGCATCCTTGAAACCGATCCCACCAACTACATACGTAACATTCACGTCATCATGCCAGGCTTTGAGAAGACCTATCAAGAAAACCCCTGGCATCCTGATTTCCTTAAGCGATGGCGTGGCTTTGCCTGTCTGCGTTTCATGGATTTTATGAAGACGAACAACTCGCAGATCATTCGTTGGCAGGACCGACCCAAGCTCTCTGACGCGAGTTGGGCTGTCGGTCGAGGCATCCCGCTGGAAATGCTTTGCGACCTTGCCAACCGTCTTGATGCCAATCCCTGGCTTTGTATGCCCCACCAAGCGGACGATGATTATATCCGCCAATTCGCCACGATGGCCAAGCAGTTGCTCAAGCCTGAATTGAAGATGTATGTCGAATACTCCAACGAAGTATGGAATGGTGGATTTCAGCAGAATCACTACGCGGCCCAACAGGGCATTAAGCTGGGTTTCGCCAAGAAAAAAGTTCCCTGGCTGGCAGCATGGAAGTTCACGGGTCATCGCAGCAAGCAGATCTTTGCCATCTGGGAAGATGTTTTCGGGGGAACAGATCAGCTCATTCGCGTGCTGGCATCGCAAGCGGTAGTTCCTTATGTAAGCAAACAGATTCTACTTCAGGAAGACGTCTATCAACATGCCGACGCGCTGGCCATCGGCCCCTATATGTATATCAGCCACACCGATCAAAAAGGGGCAGATGCAGTTGCAGCCAGTGGCGTCAAAGGCGTCCTAGATGAGCTGGAAAACAAAGGTCTCCCCAAAGCCATTGATGTCATGCGAAAACAAAAAGCAGTAGCGGATATGTATGGCCTAAAATTGGTCAGCTATGAATCAGGCCAACATCTTGTCGGCGTTGGAAACGGCGCGAACAACAAGGCATTGACCAAAGTTCTTATCGCTGCCAACACGCATCCTCGCATGGGTGATCTCTATCGGAAATACTATGCGGCATGGTCGGAAATCGGCGGGGACATGATCGCCGCGTTTAGTTCTGTCTCCAAGTCAAGCAAGTGGGGAAGCTGGGGCTTAATGCAGTTTTATGATGAGGACCCGGTGAGCCAGCCCAAAATGAAAGAAACACTCAAACAAGCCAAAGCATGGAAACAGAATGTCTATGGCCTTCACTAACTTTCCGCCACGCAACCCAAGATGGTTGGTTTGTAATGATTGTGTCGTTTACGTAAAATGATTCATTCAGAACTTCTTGCGTTGTCGTTTCAGCTTTATTTTTCCGTAGCCATGCTGGCCTGCCCCCAATTCATGTACCAGTTCCTATGAGAGTTTTGATTAGACTATCAAGTTGAAAGGAATTCTCAGATGAAACGCAAACGGCACAGTTCACAACAGGTGATTCGAAAGTTAGGTGAAGCGAACGAAAAGGTGTCGGGGACCGTTTCTACTTTGGGCCCGGTGATATGGGTTATGCGATCAACAATCCTGCGGGCATTGGCAGCAATGGCTTTGGATACGATCCGCTCTTTTTCGTCCCGGAGTTGGGCAAGACCACTGCACAGCTTTCGCCGGACCATAAGAATCAGATCAGTCATCGGGGCAATGCTTGCAGGCTGATGTGGGAACAGTTGAAGCAGTTGTTTTAGAATTAGATGCGAAAGTTAACGCATTGATACAAAAAAAAGTGGGCGACCCGATTACTCGGCAGTCGCCCTTTTCAACCGTACGCCCAAGTGGGCGAGGATTATCTTATTTTTGATATCGGCGATTGAATTCGCCTACTTGAATAATAGACCTTCTTACCTACACTGTCAATCTGTTTTGCAACATATCCTGCCAAATATCGTTTAACTTCTGAATCTTTCAGTCTTTGGCGAGAATCATATTTTGCTTGCAAACCTTCTAAATCAAATCTTACAGTAGGGTCAATAACTTGTTTTAAGGTTGAATTCAACAACAGGTCACAACATTGCAAACAATCATTATTCAGGCTATCCAAATGATAGCATCGAGCAATATCAGCAGTTTCCCTCACTGAGTTTTGAATATTTACTTTTGAATGCTCGCAATCAAAATCAAGAAACACAACCATATTATGAGGAGGGATTGTTTTTTTAGATTCAGTCAATTTATCCAAAAACTTGATCACAACTGATGCTTTCGTTTGATGCTGTTTCCAATCTAAAAGATAAAACTTTGCCCCGTTAAATCGAAAGAATTCATCGACCCATTTTAATGCCACCCCAAGAGTATCCATTGATGGTTTATTCCAGTGTATTTCACGACTACAAGTCCTACCATTTGATATTCGAAGCTTCCATAAGCGATGCATAAACGAAGCAGAATTCGGTACAACTAAAAAGCCCAATTTATAGTGTGGGTTTTTTATTTCATCAACATAGATGTCCCAAGGCGTCTTCTTTTTTGCCATGCCCCACCTTTTTTAAATCGACTTACTTGGCTTGACTATCCACGAAGTTAATCCCATTGCGTTTTAGCAAGGTTCCCATCGCTTGATAGTAAGCACTGATGGCGATGTTGTAATCGACTACGGCTTGAATTTCACGTGACTCTGCGTTGGATAACGCTTCTTGCCGACGTAATTTTAAGTCGAGGAATTCGGGGGTTAATGCAGCACCTGCATCTTCTTGTGCTTCTAAAGCACGAAGGTTTTCAGCAGCCGCACGGCGAGATGCTCGCTCAGCACCAATCACACGATAAGAGGTAATCATATCCCGCATCGCATTCTTAATTTCCAACACAACTGACTGAGCTTGATTCTGATAGTTAATCACAGACGCGCGACGTTCAATTTTGCGTTGTGAATAGAGTGCTTCCGCAGAACGATTGCCCAATGGCGCTTCAAACTGGCCACTGATTAAATAGTCGATGAGCTTGGCTTCACCTTCAGAATCCAGCGCATCGGGGGTACTGCTACCGATGCCATTAAGTCGCAGTGATGCTGAAAGCGTTAACGAAGGCAGGCGTTGATTATCTGCAACGCGCTGACGCACCGCAGCATCATCAATTTCAAGTAATGCTTTACGCAACTCCGGGCGATGCTGCATGGCGGAACTAATCGCATCAAGCAAACTCACTTGCAATGGGGCATCTACAGGACTATCCAAAGGCACGAGTAATGTCTCATCAGACACAGGCAAATCTGGGTCATTGACCAATTGCTTAAGTGCATCCGAAGAAGCACGCACGGTATTTTGCGCCCGGATCACCGCAGCACGTCGTTCTTCTACGAAGCTGTTGGCTTCGGTGATGCTCGCAGGTGTTGCATCGAGTGTTTCGCGTTTTTGAATCTGGTCGCGATCTTTAATCGTGCGCTCAAGCAATCGCTCTTGAATGAGCAAATTCTGTCGGGCCAGAACCAATGACCAATAAGCAGACTCGGTATTGTGAACGGTGGCGAGCAACTGGGCACGGAGGTCTTCGACACTTTGTTTGCGACTGCTAATGTTCAGTTCAATCTGAGCCGTGTTAACAGCTGTACCAAAGTTGCGAAGCAACGGCTGTTGGAGATTCAGCAGCAAGCCGGAGGTGTACCATTTGTTCGTACTGAAAAATGAGGCAGAACGGTAGTTGCGCACAATTTCCTGTTGAACTGTTACGGTACCGCCGGTGGTGAGATTTTTTCGAATCCCAACGGTACTGGATGTCGTTTCGGATTGACTGGGACTCAATTGAGCACCGGTCCCCGTAACCGGCGGCTGTGCGGTGTCGAGCTTCTGCCAATCGATAGAAGCATAGAACGTGGCATCGAAGACAGCTTGGGCCTGGGTGATTAACGTGTCATCGACGGATGGAATGAGCCGGGCAATTTGCAAGGTTAGGTTATTAGCAACCGAGCCATGAATAGCATGTTGCAGGTTTATAGAGACGGTGGGGGCATTGGTGACATCAAACAAATCTGGGCCGTAGTCAGCATGTGCAGAGAGATAAGCCGTGGGGCCGGAAATTTTATCGAGTTCTTCGCGGCGTTGAGCGGTGAGCTTTTCTTCCACTGAACTCACAGGCCGACTGATCTGGATAGGCTTTGCTTGATCGCGACCTTGTGTGTAGCGGGTATGGGTCGCCAAGAGTCGCTGGTGAAGTTCGTCTTCCATTGAGCGATCAAATGGACTGTTACAAGCTGTAAGCAGTGAGGCCCCCAGCAACGCAGTAAAGATAATGCCATGTTTCATGATCGAGCTATTGTATGTAATTGAACCGGTGATTGCGCCTCGAACTGTCAAAATCTCGTTACAATTTGACGGATGATTGATTTATACCCATCGGGTATCATTTTGACCGCGTTGTAAACGCGATGGTGTCCTAAAACAATATGCCACGTACACAAGTAACAAGACAAGGTCATTGACAATGAGTCTAACCAATGACGACGAGCCGTTTGAATTATCCACTAAGTCTATTCACTTTGTGGGGATCGGCGGATGCGGAATGTCCGGACTAAGCCGAATTGTCCGAAGCCGGGGCGCAATCTGCACTGGCAGTGACATGACAGACAGTGATGTGGTGCAAGGTCTAATTCACGATGGCATCCCCGTACTGCTACAGCAGACTGCTCAGAGTGTGCCTAGGCAATGTGACATGATGGTGATCTCAGCTGCAATCAAGGCAGATCACCCGGAAGTCACTGAAGCAAACCGGCGTAAAATCCCCGTCGTCAAATATGCACAGCTACTGGGCAAACTCATGATCGGGTACAACGGCATTGCCATCGCAGGCACGCATGGCAAAAGCACCACCACAAGCATTCTCTGTCACCTGCTTATCCAAGCAAAACTCGACCCCAACTTCATCGTCGGGGCAACCTGCAAACAAATCGGTGGCGGCTCACGCGTGAGCACCACCCACAGCGACCTGCTCCTTGCTGAAGCCTGTGAATTTGACCGCTCGTTCCACAACTTCCACCCGACCCATGCAGCGATCCTCAATGTCGAAGAAGATCATCTGGACATTTACAAAAATCTTGATGAAATCATCGAAGCATTCCACGTCTTCGCCCAAAAACTCCCCGCTCATGGCAGCCTCCTTATCGACCACGATGTCCGTACACGAATTGCAGCAGGACTCGAATGTGATGTCCAAACCATCGGCTTTGCCCCCCTTGCTGACTGGCAAGTCATCGTCAACGGCACATCCGTCGTCCTTAAACATCAAGCAAGCCTCATCGCACAATGGACCAATCCCATGCCCGGTGAACACATGGCCTACAACGCCGCAGTCGCAGCAGTGATGGCACATCACCGAGGCGCAACTTGGCCCATCATCGAACAATCTTTAGAAAACTTCCGGGGGCTGGATCGACGCATGCAACACCTTGGGCAAATCCAACTTCCCGGCGGACAAGTGATGCTCATGGATGACTACGGCCATCACCCCACGGAAGTGGACACCACACTCCGAGCCCTCAAACGCCATTACCTTCCCAAGCGATTAATCTGCATCTTCCAACCGCACCAGCACAGCCGCACACGGTTTTTACTAGATCAATTTGCGACCAGTTTTTCCGCAGCGGATATGGTCATCGTGCCTGAAATTTACTTCGTACGAGATTCCGAAGCAGAGCGACACTCCGTAAGCAGTCATGATCTGGTAACACGACTCAAAAAGAAAAACATTGATGCCATCCAACTAGACCCCTTTGAGCGGATCACCGAACATCTCATTGAGATTGCTCAAGACGGCGACCTAATCGTCACCATGGGTGCAGGGCCTGTCTGGAAAGTTTCTCATGCTCTGCTTAAACGGCATTCAAAAAACTAATGCGCGTCATCACAACCATGCTCACCGCAG
>JAESSU010000550.1 GCA_016763955.1 Phycisphaeraceae bacterium
ATTGCAATGCTGCACAATAAAGCAGAATCGCATTGGACTCAAGCGGGCATGCGTTGTTTTTTTTGACAGGCCATTTGCATCACCCATTAGCCGTTTAGCATTGGTCAGACTTTGTGATACGCTAAACGCCATGGATACCAACCAACAACTCGCAGCGATTTTCCAGCAGATGGCAGATGTACATACCATTTTGGAAGATGACCGATTTCGAATTAATGCTTTTGCCAAGGCAGCCCGCGTCATCGGTGAATTGCCCATTGATCTGGCAACCCTCGGTACAGAAGTCTCGTTGCTTAGCAAGATCGAGGGCATCGGCAAAGGTACCGCGGCTCGGATCGCAGAGTTTTTGGAAACCGGCAAAATCAAAGCCCATGACGATGTCATGAAACGCATCCCACTAGGACTGCTAGGGCTATTGGATGTTTCAGGTCTAGGCCCCAAGACCGTCTCACTCATGTGGCGGCAGGCAGGTATTGAATCACTGGCTGATCTTAAAGAAAAACTTAAAACCGATGAGCTCACCAGCTTGCCTCGCATGGGCGTTAAGACACTGGAAAAAATCCGCAAGTCCATTGCATTTATCGAATCCACCGGTGGAAGAGTGACGCTGGGAAAAGCTTTGCCCATCGCGTTATGGTTCGTTGACGAGCTATCCAAACTTCCGGGGGTGGAGCAAGTGCAATATGCAGGGTCACTCCGCCGTGGGAAAGAAACCATTGGTGATTTGGATTTGCTCGTCGCTGCTCGTGCTGAGGATGCGCCCGAGATTAGCAATTGTTTTGTTAATCTTCCTGGGGCAGGGGTGACTGAGATTTTAGCTCAAGGTCAGACCAAGTCTTCGGTGCGCACTGAGCATGGGGTGCAGGTCGATTTGCGGATTGTTTTGCCCGAAAATTTTGGCGCTGCCTTGATGTATTTTACAGGCTCCAAAGAACACAATGTGTCAATGCGTCAACGTGCGATCAAGATGGGCATGAGCTTAAATGAATATGCCTTAACCAAAGATGACAAACCCGTTGCGGCTAAAACTGAAGAGGATGTTTTTAAAGCATTGAATCTGCAATGGGTCGCCCCGGAACTCCGCGAAGATCATGGCGAGTTGGTCTTAGCCCAAGCAGGATCGCTGCCTAAGCTCATTGAAGTTGCTGATATTGGTGCGGAGTTACATGCTCATACCACAGCCAGTGACGGGATATGGACGATTGAGCAGTACGCGGACTTTGCGATTGCCAAAGGCTTTCACACGATCGCCATCACGGATCATTCCAAAGGCCAAGCACAAGCGAATGGCCTAAATGAAGCACGGTTGATCCAGCACATCGAAAAAATCCGAGCAGCTGCGAAAGTTTATGCAGGCCGGCTCACTATCCTTGCAGGTAGTGAAGTGGACATCCTCGCGGACGGCAGCTTGGACTATGCAGATGAATTATTAGCTGAACTAGATGTCGTAGTCGCCAGCCCACATGCTGCATTAACGCAGGACTCTAAGACAGCCACCGCGCGATTGCTAAAAGCCATGGAGAACCGCTACGTCACCATCATGGGCCATCCCACAGGCAGATTAGTGAACCGCCGTGAAGGATTAAGTCCGGACATGCCCCAGATCATCGCAGCTGCAAAGGACCGGGCTATTGCATTGGAGATCAACGCAAACCATTATCGATTGGACCTGCGAGATAGCCATGCAAGGCTCGCTTTAGAGTCCGGCGTCAAACTAGCCATCGACACCGACGCACATGGCCCTGGCGATATGGATGAACTTAAGTACGGCATACTCACCGCAAGACGTGCAGGCGCAACCGCAGCCGATGTGGTCAACTGCATGGATCACGATGCACTACAAAGCTGGCTCAAAAGCACGCGTGCGTGAGATGTTTTGTTCAAGTATGTCCCAGCGGGCGTACAATATTTGTTGCGTCATATGGGCAAGAATGACAACGGGAAATAGTTGCCAAATACAGGTGAGTTAATTCAATGAACCGTAAAAGAAAAATAGCAGGAATCCTGATTATTCTAGGAATCATTGGCCTGATGCTAAATTGGCAAAAGTTAGTATTCAGTACGATCTGTTTTGCACGGGAACTGTACAGCAAAGACTTTTACGAGAAAAATTTCGAGATAGAAAACGGGAAAATATATCGAAAGGATCCCAGCTCAGACAAGCGGTATCTCGTCAAACGAACTTTTTACGAGGACTTTGAAAATGCCACAAGTCTTGGTGACTTGATCGGTATCGAACGCGGTTGGACAAACTTCACTCTTCTATCGCCCAAAGCCCCGACTATCGCAGACTACAACAAACTTAGAAAACAAATCCTTACTCACAATAAAGACTTCTTAGACAACCGCCTAGAGCCTAGCTCCCAACAATCGCACCTTGGCAAGCAATCATTAAAGGCTGTGGCAGTCGCGCCTAACGCGGAGATGGTTTGTACTAAATCATCATTGCATACCTCGCTAATGTACTTTGTAAAAGGAGACGATGTCTGGTTCTCTGCATGGTATTACTTTGAGAAGGCTGGCAAATTCAACACGTTAATGGATCTAGAAACCACGTTTGTACACAACCATCCGGGCATGCGTATTCGACTTAGTAAGGGATACCTAGATTTCGAGCTAGCGAAATGGTTCCCCAAATCAATCTATAGACAGCCCAAAGGAAAGAAAGTTTCTTTTCCAATCGGACGCTGGGTTCATGTTAAAGCACATTTATTCCTTTCAGATAAAAAAGATGGCGTGATTCAACTCTGGCAAGATGACACCTTGATTATCTATGAGCGTGGCCAGACGCTCCCATTTGCAAAAGCAGTGTACGACGATCTGGAGATAGGGATTAGTGCTCACAGCGTTGGCCCAGACTCTGCGATTCTTTATGTTGATGATGCCATGATCTCTGCTGAGCAATCTTTTGAGTCAATCAAGAAAAATTAAACAAGCCTAAGTTGTAAGCAAGTGGTATGCGATCACGGCCTGTTAGCACACAGGGCTTTTTTAAAAAGGTAGTTTTTTTAATATTTGTGAAATTCCGATCCACTCGCTGCGTCTATACAATGGAAAGTCATTACAGATGAGGCGAACATGGGCGAGATCGATCAAGAATTATTGGATGAGTTTTACCAAGCGGGTGATGAACTTGCTTTTGCGCGGCTAGTAAATCGTTATTCGGCGTTGGTTTATTCTGCGGGCTATCGGATTCTTAATAACCATGCTCAAGCAGAAGAAGTTTGTCAGGATACTTTTTTTAAGCTCTTAAATCACTCTCGTCAAATTACGTCCTCCCTTTCAGGCTGGCTGTATCAAACAGCAGTGCATCAGGCGATTGACAGGGTGCGCGCTGATCAATCTCGCCGTGAGCGTGAACAACATTACATGCGGGAGCAGTCTTGCGAAATTAGCAGTTGGAAAGAACTCGAATCTCATTTGGATCAAGCATTAGAACAGCTCCCTGAGGATCAGCGTGACTTATTGGTCGAGCATTTTTTGCAAGGGATTAGTCAACGAAAGATTGCAGTCAAGCACGGCTGGTCTACCGCGACAACGCATCGGTACGTTAAACATGCGATTGAAAAGTTGCGTGAAAAGTTGCAAGCAAAACATTTGTCTGTTGCGATTTTGCCCGTGTTACTTGGGGAATATTCTCACATGGTTGTTCCGCCTGCGTTAGCAATGAAGTTAGGAAAAATGGC
>JAESSU010000551.1 GCA_016763955.1 Phycisphaeraceae bacterium
AAGATACATTCCACACCATGCTGACGCATCATTTCGTGGAAAGCTTGGGCGCCGGTCATGCCGATGAATTGATCGGTTTTAGGGCCATGTGTGGGTCGTTGGAAATCTTTTGCGTTAAGAGATTTACGTTGTGCGTTTGCTTTAGGGTTCATCTTTTATAATCCTCGGTAGCAAGTGGACGTCAATAGACGAAAACCTGCGTTTTGTCGTCGCTAGCGTTTGGGTTAATTTAGTTCGTGTGACGGTAATCAGAGAAATGGGAATGACTTAGCTTCTGAAGGATGCCAGTCTTTTCCCTGTCTGTGCTGGTGAATGCGGGTCAACCGCTCAGCTAACAACCACGACCACAGCGCTGACGCCCCGCGACAGTGTTACAACATTGAAAACCAGTTTACGAGCCAGATCACACATAGTTAGGACAGTATAAACCACCGCAATAGGGTTCGTCAATGAGAATTTCCCGCCACAAAGTGATGGTCGCTATGTAAAAAGTCTAATATTAAACCATAGCTTCATGAACAAGTCATTGATTACCTAAACGAGAGCGGCTTACCTTTTTCATTCAAGGGCCTAAAGTAACCGACAATACTTTGATGGTCGCGTACGCAGACCTGAATGTGATTCCCCGATGAAAAGCCAGCGTTTTCATAAAGTAGCGGCCCCTCAAAGAATGCTGCACGAACCGTATCAAACGAAGGTTCCTCTTGCTTTTTTCTCTGTTTATGCAAAGACTCAATCACTGCACAATCAAGCTTACGGCTAACCCGATCCTTACCTCCAGTGTTTTGA
This sequence comes from Phycisphaeraceae bacterium, assembly GCA_016763955.1. Classification (GTDB taxonomy): domain Bacteria; phylum Planctomycetota; class Phycisphaerae; order Phycisphaerales; family Phycisphaeraceae; genus UBA7800. Next base: position 790 of record JAESSU010000551.1, read on the forward strand.
GGCAATGGTTTTTTAACCGCATCCAAGGCTACCTTAATGTCCTGATAAGATTGCCCAACCATTTCGATATAACGACTATCGAGAAGGTTCAGGCAAAAACCCAAGTCAATAATGGCTCCGACCACAGCCGGCGTTGTGATTTTTTGACCTGATGGATGTGGGGTATCTCTCATTTGCTTAGCAAATTCACCTGCTCGCTGGGCATTGTGTTCCCAAAAGTAGATGCCGTTTCCAAGCCAGTCGTATTGATTCTTACTGGGCTTAAGTGTACCTCTACCTGCAAAGACTTCTTCGGCAGTACTTACATCACATCCATGATAGCCAAGGATAAAAGACGGTAGTGCGACATCCATAAATCACATCACTCCGTCGATTCATAACGTTTAGCCAGTTTTATACCATTTGGTGAAGACGAACTCTTCACCAGAATTCCAGCTTCTAGCAAGAATACCTTAGCCTTTTCAGGGTCTTGTTTAACTTGCTTACGGAATTTCAGCGATGCTCGCTTATGCCGTGCCACTATTTGAGTCACACTATGTGTCATGCTTAAATTATGTCTCATGTCAATATGAAAGTCTAGTAAAAACGGTATTACTAGCATCAAATTCGGATAACACCCTGCCTTAAGCTTTCTTCTTGCGGGTTACTTTTTTGCTTGTGGGGGCCTTGCTCACTGGGGCTTTGCTTGCAGCAACTTTGCCGGCGCTAGGAGCTTTCTTCTTCTGGGCAGCTGTCTTAGCGGCCACTGGCTTACGGCGTGTCACCTTACGCACGGGCTTGGCAGGTTTATTCTGCTTTTTTTCCGTTTCGTTGTAACGATCAATGGAACTGACGATGGCTTCATAAGCTTTATCGACATTGTCCCAACCTTGAGCAACCACTTCGCTGCCTTCGCCTTCCAGTGCTTTATAGGTACTGAAAAAGTGTTCCACTTCACGAAGATAATGCGGCGGGACGCGCCACAGGTCGTGATGCTCAGCAAAAATCGGATCCGTATTAGGCACACACAGAACCTTATAGTCATTATCGCCTTTGTCGGTCATCTTAAATAGACCCAGCGGGCGAGCCTGAATCAAACAGCCTGCAAAGGTCGGTTCGTTGACCATCACCAATGCGTCCAACGGGTCACCGTCTTCCGCTAAGGTCTGTGGGATAAAACCATAGTCACCGGGATAATGAGATGAGGAATACAGATAACGGTCTAAACGAATGAGCCCCAGTTCTTTGTCGACTTCAAATTTACTGCGACGACCTTTGGGGATTTCAACAATCACATTAACGACTTCGGGAATCTTTGGCCCGGGGGGAACCAACATAAAACGATTGGGAATAACTGCTGCCATTGCGGGAATACCTTTCCTGATTTTCCAACTTGCATTTTCGCTTTTACGACCGGTGTGAAGGAATGATAACGGCATAATCGCAGTCTGTCTTGAATGACATGGCGAATATCATCACATATCCACAAATATTGCATCACAATCGATTGTATTTTGAGAATATTTCACTTAACAGATGTGAAAAATTACCCTAAATGACCACAAGGGCCATTAGTCAGTTGCATCTAATAAAAAAGCCTGCCTCAACTAAGGACAGGCTTTTTGTTTTGTTGAAAATTAAAAATCACTCAAACAGGTCAGAACCAACCCTTACGGCCTGTGACATAGGTCGAAACGAATTCGTCATCGCTCTTAGTCAGATAGATGATGCCTTCGATCAGGCCGATGATGCCCGTGATAAAGCCACCAATACCCAACGTCAACACCGTGACGAGTAACATGATAATGCCTTCTTTGGTGTATCCGAGAATAAACTTGTGAATACCTAAACCACCCAAGAGGATCCCTAGAATACCTGCTGGAATTTTTTTACTTGCGTCGCCGTCTGCCATATCAAGCCCCTTTGTTCAGAGATAAAACCTCGTGCCACGATCGTTGATTTATCAAATATCGTCACGTCCGACGACTTTGAGCGTTTCACGTTCACCACGTCCGGTGACGGGATAGTCTTTGCGAAGCGGGTGTGCGGGGAACTGTTCCCATGTGAGAATCCGGCGTAAATCAGGATGACCGTCAAAGCGAATGCCAAACATGTCGAACACTTCGCGTTCGGTCCATTCCGCACCGGGCCATATCCCTGTGACGGTAGGCAGGTGTAAAGTGGGGTCATCGACAATGCCACTGGTATCCAAAGTCGGATCGAGCATTACCTTCAAAAACAAGCGAATGTCTTTCTGCCGACTGACGATATTGTAAATCACCGCAAAGCGACCCACTGGGCCATTGGCCTGACCTGCATTGGCTGGATAGTTTAAATAATCCACGCCCACCACATCAGAAAGAAATTTATATTGACAACGGTCATCATCTCGAAGAAACGCAGCGACTTCTAGAAGATTTTCCTTAGGAAGTACCACAGTCGTCTGGCCACGAAATGCCGTCGCTAGGAATCGGACATTCGGGAACTGCTTTTTGAGCAAGGGCAATGTCGGATGACCCAAAGTGGGACTTGCGGGGGCAGGGGCGATGGCAGGACTTGCCAAATTTTCACTTGCAGCAGAGTTAGTCATTAGTCTTGTCTTCTTCTTCAATCCATGTAATCATTTCGCCCACGAGCTGTTGCCAGCGATCAAGGACGCTGGGCCATTCATATGTCAACACGTCCGCAAGCCCTAGTGAATCTTTGGCTTTAAGCAGGTCACGCAATTCAGTGAGATGGGTCACGTGCTTGCGAATGATATCGTTAATGGGTTCGCCATCGAGTTCCCGTGTGTTTAGGTCAATGCCTGTGAGCTGGGTCGATTGGCTAACGACCGCTTGAACCTGTTGCCAAATGCTCATGGACTGAGCGATCTGTTCAATGGCAGCGGTCGTGTCATCTTGCTGAAGTAATTGGGCAGCATCAGATGTAATCTTGCGAGCTTCATCTAATGATTGCAAACACTGATTTAACGTGTCAATTGCCAGCTCACTAGGGCGTGAACTCACCAGGTGAACATCCTTGCCCTGAGGCAGTGATTCAGCCTGGCGTGATGCGAGCTGGTCTGCGGGAATGACCTGCCCATCAAGGCTGATCTCCACGACAATCCTGCCCTGAGACAGCGCTTGAGCATTAGCAGCCTGAACCACGTCTTTAAGGGATGTAGCTTCCAATGTCAGTTCTTGTTCATCAAGATAGATGGCCATAGCTGGTCATGATAGCGGCTTTCCCTCGGGTATACCACCGAAAAGTTAAGGGGTATAAGACATGGGGCTCTGCGTTGATTCCAATTTCCGAATTATGAATTCCGATTTGAAAGGCAGAATCTCGAACACCATCAATCATTATGATGCACCTGCAAATTCTAAAACCAAAACCAAAAATTCAAAATCTGTCTTGTCTCACAGTTGACAGCCTCCCTGTGAACCCGCATAACAGAGCCGTTACAACTCTCAAAAGGATCGCAACCATGTCCAAAATCGTCTGCCTAGACGGCTTTACAGCCAACCCCGGCGACCTGAGCTGGCTCAACTTTGAGCAACTTGGTGAATTTATCAATCACGACCGAACCCCCCCGGAAGTTATTTTGGATCATTGCAAAGGCGCAACTGCCTTGCTCACGAACAAGACACCCTTGCCTAGGGACATCCTTGCACAACTACCGGACCTAAAATATATCGGCGTATTGGCCACCGGCTACAACGTGGTCGATATCGACACCGCGACAAAGCAAAACATCACCGTCACCAACGTCCCTGCCTACAGCACCCATTCCGTTGCGCAATTAGCCACTGCTTTAATGCTCGAACTAACAAGTCGAGTCGGAGCCCATGACCGCGCGGTTCATCAAGACCAATGGGTCAACTGCAAAGACTTTTGCTTCACAGTCGCCCCACTAATGGAACTAGCAGGCAAGACCCTAGGACTCGTCGGCTTAGGGCAAATCGGCTTGGCCTTTGCGCGCATTGCCCATGCATTGGGAATGAACATCATCGTTTACAACCGTTCCAAACTCACAGCCGACCGCACCGGGGGCCTGCCCATCACACAAGTCTCCTTAGACGAGCTTTTCAAACAGTCCGATGTGCTAAGCCTCCACTGTCCATTGACCGACGAGACCCATCACATCGTAAACGGTGACCGGCTTGCCAGCATGAAGTCCACAGCGTTTGTCCTAAATACAGGCCGCGGGCCACTTGTCGATGCACACGCGCTGGCAAATGCACTGACCCAAGGCATCATCGCAGGCGCAGGGGTTGACGTATTAGATACCGAACCCCCCACAGCAGACGATCCACTACTGACCGCGCCCAACTGTGTCATCACCCCACACATTGCATGGAACACACGCGAAGCCCGCACACGCTTACTGGATGTCGCATACAACAACCTCAAAGCATTCCTAAGTAACACCCCCTGCAATGTCGTGAATTCCCCCCTCCCCCCGGAAGTTTAAAAATCTCAGAACTAAAACATCACCCTATACTCAACTCAAGCACACAAGCCCATTGATGAGGCTCGGCGAATCGTGGGATACCCCACCCCCGGAAGTTTTGAAAATACACATGGCCACAACCAACCCCTCACCGATTATTTTGCTCACCGCCACCGTCGTGGAGATGCTGCCTTTGGTAAAACAAATGCAGCTCAAAAAACAATCCCCCCTAAGTTGGCAAGGGCAAGTCGCAGGCATCCCCGTCATCGCACAAGTCACCGGCATGGGGGCCCAACGCGCAGCCCAAGCAGTCCGTGAAGCTGCACAACTCTTCGCCCAATCACGCATCGTCTATGCAGGCTTTGCAGGCGCACTAGATCGCTCACTAGACCTTGGCTCCATCATCAGCCCAGCCGCCATTTTTAATGAAGACAAACTCACAATCGATGTTGATGGGCAAATGACACAATCCATCGTCAGTGTCGATAAAATCATCAGTACCCCCCAACTTAAAACACAACTCGCCCATGCCACCGGCGCAGTTGCTGTCGATATGGAAAGCTACGGGGCAGCCGCAGCAGCGAAGCAGCTAGGCATCACCCTAACCATCATCCGAAGCATCAGCGACACCGCAGAACAAACCCTCCCTACATGGTCCGCTCACTGCATCAAAGCCAATGGGCAAACGAGTCTCCGAGGCGTGCTCTGGACCTTACTTTCTGGCCCTTGGCGAATTTCTGAGATGTTATTAATGCAAAAACAAGCTAAAATTGCCAGCGAGTCTTTAGCCTATTTTGTCGAAGGGAAAATGGGGCAATGGGCACTAAACTAACCCCACAACCTAACCAAACCGTCTTGCTCTTTGGTGGCAGCTTCGATCCACCACACCGCGGACATATTCTTCTGCCCATACAAGCACAAGCTGCAATTAATGCAGATCATCTTGCATACATACCTGTTGCCAACCAACCGCATAAAAAAAAACAGACGCCCGCAAGTCACAGACTGGCCATGCTTAAAATCGCATTGACCGACCAACCCAATTCACACATTCTAGAACTAGAACTGCAACGAAAAGGCCCCAGCTACACCGTCGAAACACTACGCCAACTCAAAACCGTCTGGGGGAATTCCGTCACCCTACGCTTACTCATTGGAGCAGACCAATTAGCGAACTTTGATCACTGGAAAGACTGGCAACAAATTCTCACCTTAGCCCAACCTCTCGTCATGCAGCGACAAGGGCAAATGCCCCTCACGCTCCCCGCGGGGTTTAATCAAACTGACTGGGAAAAAAAAATCGTGCAAGTCGACCGCATGGATATCAGTTCCACCGACTTGCGCAGCAAACTAAGCCAAGGCAAATCAATTGATGCATCACTAATCGACCCCAAAGTAATGCAGTACATCCGCGAACATGCGTTGTACCAAGGCTAGGGTTTATTACAGCGGCAACGTTACGTCTTGCATCTTGTGATACATCAGCGACACGTCGTGTCGCAGCTAGTTTCCCTAGCGACGCGCGAGTTGCTCTGGAGCAAGTCGCTATTGTTTTATTTTCAAAAGCCGCAGGAAGTGACACAGTCAATTCCTGCGGAAAGTTGATCGATAAAATAGGCCCAGCGTTCTAGAACTGTTTAGGGGAAAATGCCTCGTAGGTGATACACTTTGCCGATATTTTCCAATGCCGCAATGTACGCCCCCATCCGCAAGTCCACCCCAAAGCGTTTACTCACATCCAAACATTTATTCGCTGCACAATAGATGTGTTTTTTAAGCAGACGATCCACGTGCTCTAAGTCCCAGGTCTCTGCTTGGAGATTTTGCTTCCATTCAAAATAACTCACCGTCACGCCCCCTGCATTACAGAGAATCGCAGGCAAGACCAAAATATTTCGATCAAGAAGCTGACGTTCCGCGGCGGGCGTACAAGGTGAGTTGGCACCTTCAGCAACGACACGGCAATTGAGCCATGACGCATTGGCTTCATGAACCATCTGTTCTAATGCTGCGGGGATAAACACGTCCACTTGCGTTTGGTAAAAACCTTTGACATCAATTTCATCTGCATTGGGATAGCCGCAAACACCTCCATGGAGTTCAACATATTGAGCAAGGCTTTTTGCATCAATCCCTTTTTTGTTAATGATTGCGCCCGTATGATCCATCACGGTGATGAGTTGACTACCACGTTCAGCAAGCAAACGTGCGGTCCAGGACCCGACATTCCCGTAGCCGATAAGACTGTAGGTCATCTGATCCAGCTCGATTCCCACATCGGGCAAGCAGCGTTCAAGGGTGTAGACGAGTCCTTGGCCGGTGGCTTTTTCACGGCCATGTGAGCCGCCAAATTCAAGGGGTTTGCCGGTGACAATCGCCCGGGCATGGTGTCTACCTTGGTGGGCATTAAAGTTCATGTAGGTGTCCGCCATCCATGCCATGACCTGCGCATTGGTCCCCATGTCCGGGGCGGCGATGTCTTGATCCGTGCCAATGTTCCCATCTAGTGCGGTAATAAAGCGACGTGTCATTCGCATCAATTCGCCTTGTGAAAGCGAACGCGGGTCCACCTGTACGCCGCCTTTAGCTCCGCCTAAGGGCAACTGTGCGAGTGAACATTTAAGAGACATTAAGACAGACAAGGACTTCACGTCATCTAACGACACCGTCGGATGGTAGCGTATGCCCCCTTTGTAGGGGCCGAGGATATTGTTGTGTTGAACACGGTAGCCTTTAAAGAGTCGATATGTGCCGTTGTCTAATTTCACAGGGAAATGACACATAATCTCGGCTTTAGGCTGAGCTAAAATCAATTTCAGATGATGCGGTAAATTCAATATCTCCGCAGCATGGAGCATGTCGTTAGCCACCTGCTGATACAGATTGTTGGCATCATATCTAAAACCCAACTCATCAAGAATTTGATTGGGGTGTCGAGCGAAAGGGGGAACTTCAAGGGGCATAACAGACTTCCTAACTAGCTTGCGGTATTAGCTTATCTAATATATCGGCTATAAGGATACGTCAATTACATCACAAAAGTTAAAAAAACAATAATTACATAAAAAAAATATTCACTAGGCAGCGTTCTCAATCATGCTAGCCAGATGACGGTTGCGACTAAATGCAGCATGGATTGGTAGTTTCTA
>JAESSU010000552.1 GCA_016763955.1 Phycisphaeraceae bacterium
AATACTTATGAATATAAATTAAATCATATTTATAAAATAGATGATCCTAGTATTCCTGAGACTGTCAGAAAAGCATATAACTAGTTATTCTTAGTTCTTTATTACATTTGGATTTTTCCGGCGATCATTCTCTGTGCGCTATTGGTTTGTCCATACTTGCGTAAGTGAGAACTGGGGGCAATACGTTCTGCTGCATATTGAGGTGAATGAACTTCAAGCTTTTTCGGTTTCTTGTGGGTTGTGTTTTAGCCATCGGGAGAAGGCTGTGGGTGAGGAGAATCCTAGCTGTTCAGAGATCCTTTTTTTTGTATAGCCTTGTTCGAGTAAATCTTTGACCCATTTACTGCGGCATTGATCGATGTACTGATGGATGGTGCAGCCGACTTTCGCTTGGAAGAGGCGTGATAAATGAAATTTATTGTAGCCTGCTGTTTGAGCTAGTACGTCTAATGAAATGCCGCTGCCGCCGGTGGTGTTGATGTGGTTGCAAATTTCGTTGATCACATGTTCTTGGACAGCTTTGTTTCGTCGTTTGGTTTTAGTCGGTAGTTCAGTTTTGACGATGTCGCTAGCCATGATCCCTAAGGCGGATATGAGCGTTAGGCGTGTAAGGGAATCAGGCCATTGCGGATTGTTGCGGCATTGAGCCCAGTTCTTTGCAAGGAGGGTGCCTGTTTCGTTGAGGTGTCGTAATAAAGGTGATCCGGGAATTTGTTTGTACTTTCCTTGATGAACTTCAATGGTGCTGGTGATGATATGTTTGCCAAGAAATCGAATCCATACATGCAGAAGGTTGGATGCTGAGGGGTCATAACCACAGTCATGCGGTTCGTTGAGATCGAATAGAAAAATAGATCCTGGACGGCAAGGATAGACGCGGTCGCGAAAGCCATAAGTACATGTGCCCGACAACGCAATTAAAATTTCTTGGTAGTTATGATAATGAGTGTTTCGTTGACTCCATTGTTGATGTTCCGGGCTTGTTACAGGTGATTCTTCTAGTGGAATAAGTGAACTAATTAGCCGCCATTTTTGTGGATACAAGAAGGTGTCTTGTAAAGAATCAGAGATGGCTTGATGGTTCATCCAGGGCAAATTCGTCATTTTCTGCTTACTCCTAATCGGTCAAAAATGCTGCCCACAGTTTGTGATAGGGGGCTATGCTTGGCTCCCCATAGGTCATTGACTGTGCGGGCGGCTAAAAAGTTTAATGTCAATAAATGGCAATCAACAGCACGAATTGTCTATTGCCTCTGTAGCTATAGTGCATACAATTGATTGAAAATCAAGCGTTAATTGAGGTAAAAAAAGTTTTTTGATCAGACGGGCTTGTTTTATAAAAACAATAATCAGCAATTATCATTAAATGCAGTAGATGACGATTCTGGGACATGGTAGATAGAACGAACGTGTTGGGGAATAAGTACGATAAATAACGGCTTTCGGGCCTTGAGAATGTAAGGGAACATAATGATGTTTAAAAAAGTAACTGAGTTTAAGCGCTTCAAAAAAGCTTTTACGCTCATTGAGCTATTGGTGGTCATTAGTATTATTTCATTGCTTATTGCGATCTTGCTACCCGCGCTAGGGGCAGCACGCGATGCGGCTAACACGATCAAATGTCTAGCCAACGAACGCCAGATCGGCATCGCGTTGGGAACCTATGAAATGGATCACAGCAACTACTGGCCTGTTCCGCAAGTTAATATCAACAAAACTTTTTATGCCAGTGGTGTGTTCACGCTCAGTAACTACCCGCAAATGTTCTGGGATTCGGTACAGCTTTACCCCTATATGAATGGTTCAAGTTTTAGTGGTTCTACCAATGCCAAATGGACTGGGCAAATGCTTGCAGGCAGTACACCCTTTGCCTGCCCATCATGGCAAAAGGGTTTCAATGGAGCCTGGGGGAATCCCGATCTGCCCACGATAAGAAGTGTGAGTCTTCGCGGCTATGGCATGAACATTCACCTAGCAGCAGTCCAAGGCGAAGTCGCACTGAGCCCAGGCCAGTATTTTGCTCTACAACCGCGTGTCTTTAAAAAAACCCGCGACTTTCGCTATCCCAGCGAAGAGGGAGCTATCTTTGATATGTCCATAGAAACCGTCGGCACAGTTAATTTTGTCCCCACAGGCACCTTCGCTAAACGTATGATCAACGGCTCAGGAAAACTTCGTCACAAAGGCGCGAACAACATTCTCTTTGCCGATTCCCATGCCAGTACTGTCCCAACCACCGATATCCCAATTGGCTCCTACAATGCCATGAAGACTCAACGTCTGTGGGGTCTTTATTAAAATGATGTTCCTCAAACCCCCAATGGATGTATCACCTTAGTTGATTCAGTCACGCACACACATAGCCTTAGCTAGTTCGTTATCTGAGTTAGGCTAACAGGCTTGCATCAGCGGTTGTCTAGAAAGAACTGATACGTTATTTAAAAAATACTGTGATGAATCGAAAAGCCTTATTGATTCCTAACATATTTAGCTGCAGGCTGGGAATGTATGTATGATTATATTTACGGAGATGAAAATAATGTTTGAGTTGCAGAAAAAATACGTTCTTCAATTATTCCAATCAATAGGTTTAAAAGTATGCACGCCTTGCATTGTGATTGTGTTTAGTTGTTTATTTATGTCTCATAGGGCATGTGCGCAAACGCGGGGGCCTGCAGTTTCGCCGTTTAAAATTCGTGCATTTCATTTGTCGTTTCGGCCTCAGTTTGAATCGATGACATTAGAATTTTATAAAAAACGTGTGGATGAAATTGCAAAATATGGCTACAACATGCTCATTCTTAATCCTGGGGGGATGTCTAGCTCGGGTTATACGATGGAAAAACCCGGTGAAATAACCCTTGCGAGATGGGAAAAAGGTCAGTTAGCCAAGTTGCTTACCTATGCACGTGAGCAGGGTGTTGAGCCGGTCATGGAAGTCAAAGGCATTGGTAAGCATGGGGCGATCATTGGTAAGGCATTGCAACATGCGAATCCGGGCTTGGTCATTAAGCGAGCTGGCAATGGCATATTAAATCCAGCTTATCGTTTCGCTGATGGGCGTGATTCATATGATACGATTGCGATGCCGATGATCGATAATTTTATTGCAGAATATGTGATACGCCCCCTCGTTATATGCTCATTGGTATTGTTGAAGTCCCTGTGCCGGACTTGGTGCAACGCGCTGAAAAATTAAATATGCCGGTGGAGCGTTTATTTGCCGAATTAGTTAATCGTTACGTTGATCATTTATTAAGTAAGGGTATCACGCCGATCCTTTGGGGTGATATGTTCCTTTCAACGGCGCTTGGTAAGCCAGGGCATGGCGTCGAAGGCTTTGAACATGATCCTCGTATCCAATCTAACTTGGCTGCCTTTGTGACGCATGCGTCTTTTAAGGCGAAAGGAAAGAATCCGCCGAGCGTTTTAAAATCAATGAACTATATCAAAAACCGTGACAAAATTATCATGGGCGATTGGGAGTATGGTCAGGCTGATTCACGCGGATATCCAAGCATCGATTATTTTCAAAAAATGGGATTTAAAGATGTTTGGGGTGCGACTTGGCTTGGCGATAAAGCGATCAAAGGTCTTTCGCAATATACTGCTTCGCGGGGTTGTGGCGGGATCATTGCGACATCGTGGCATGTCTCTTTTGCACCTAAGGTGCTTCATATATTCCCATCGATCATTCGCAACTCAGCGGTCTATCAACATAACCCCGATTACGTTGCGCCTGCATGGCCGGTATTAAGCTCGAAATTAACAACAAATGGGCAAACATCTTTGGTATCCACACAGATGCAGCGGGGCATCTTTGTGACACCATTTCAAACATTAAAATTCCAAGCCAAGCTTGATGGATCCGTGAAGATTCAAGAAGCTCAATTATTGATTCGTGACGAGCAAACGAATCGTTATGAAACAGTGGTGATGCCTTTGACCTGGGATGTAGCGAATCAGCGTTTAAGTGGTACATTAAATTGGCCTAAAGACGCGCCGCCATTGGCTGAGTTCTATTGCACAGTTCTGAGATTGGTTTGTGGGGATAATGGTTATTTGTTAGAGAAAAGGCAGACGGGTGATTTTTATATCACATCAAAAATGCCTCAACTGCCACAACAATCTGCGAAGACTTCATCATGGCTTACATTGGATTTCTCCAATTTTTCAAAAGCAGAGACAGATAAAAATTTGTTTCGTTCGACCGGCCAATTTGCTCAACCCCTTTTTGTAAAACAAGCAACACCTGCTTCTGCTACGGCGACTGCCGATACTCCGCCCCAGACTCACGTGGGGAGCTTAGACTGTAAAACCTTTAAATATGCCTATGCTGCAGTGAATCGTGATTTGTGGAAACAAGTTGATCAGCAAGGCATGCGTCTGTCGATTCGTTGTTGGATTGATCAAAAATTGAGTCTTGATAAACCTTACTTTTGTAGTGTGCTGTCATGGGGAACCCATCGTGCGGGCATGCGGTTGTTGCTCGCACGCAATAAAAGATTGCATCTCCAATTTGCGATGCCAGGCCGAGGCAACCTTTTGACAGTTCAAAGCCTTAAGCCGATTCCTTTAAAACATTGGGTTGATATTCAAGCGACTTTATCGCCTAAGGTCAAAGGTAAGAAGCGAGTGGTCTCGTTGAAGATCAATAATCAAAAAGCGGTTGTCATGGAAATGCCCAATGAACTTTTACAGCGCAACGGCTCATTGTTGACGGTTGCCAGTGAATTTATCGGGCTCGAAGGTCGCAAGAATATTTGGGGGAATTTCCCCGGCCAAATTCAGAGTATTGATCTGAAGCCTTATTGATTCTGATCGATTTTTGCGCAGTGTTGTGTGGCCTGCGTGCCATGCTCAAGCTGGAATCGTGAGCTTGATACGCATGCGACGGTTCCTGATGACTCTAATCATGCCGCTCCTGACCGCGCTGCGGGCAGTTATCAGGCGGGAGTTGTTAATATTCAGTACTTAGATGGTCATCTCCAGTTGCAAAAACTCATTCCAGGCGTTAGTTGGAGAGTACTTAAGAGTCCGTATCACACTGTATGGTGGACGCCTGATGGCTACAGTCAGTACCTTGGCGCAGCGAAGTTCAATTAAGTTTGAGCCACCGTGGCCTCAAGGCGTAACGCAATGAGCATCGCCAGATATTAGAGTGTTTCAGGGCAGTAACGCACCAGGACACTTGATTGACAGATATCACCGCAGACGGCAAGATGATTGATTCAACTACAATCATCTTGCCGTTTTGCGCATGTGATAGACAGAAATGGTTATACAGGACTGAACCCCTACCGGCTGAAGCCGGTAGGTTAGGGGAAGTTTCGTGAGCTACGGGCTGAAGTCCTTCGCTCACGAGAGAACGAACACAGTACCTGCCTTGGCGATTCGCAAACAACAGGTTAACCCAAGCATCCCAGCCCGTGGCACAACACCAAGCTACAGGCAACACAAAAAACATGACAACCACAACTAACACAAACTTCAAACGTCACACGGGCAAAATTGTAAAACCTAAAGGCTTCGCCTGAAGGCGAGGGGTTTAAACCCATCGTCGTGACAATAATATCAGCAATTACAAAAGAAACTAGATATATGGGGTGCAGGTTATCAAGTATCAATCCTGCATGGCTGACAAATACAACGGGCAATTCAATGGGGTTTTATCGTCCAGTGTGTTCACACACACTTACTTTCCGGTTGGATATGTACATGGGTATAAAACAAAATAACAAATTGAAAATTCTCTGGTTTGGTTCGAAAAAACTAGACGGCATCAGGGGTCTCAAAATTAGCCCCGCGAGCAGCTCGGGCAGAACGAATCACCATGATCCATTATATGGACTATTAAAACTCGATTTTAATAATGTAACAACCACAATTCCTATTGATATGTTTACACAAACCAAAGATCATAATTTGACTGAAGAAATACTTGATGAGTATGACGCAGTGATTTTTCATAACATTGATCCACTGGTGTTGCCTGAATCAAACGCTTCTCAACCGATATTACATTTGGTCACTGATTCAACTGAAAATACATCCTCAAGTGCGCAGGACAAATACACTTGCATTGATCTACATCAACCTGCCAAACAAGTCCTGCAATCAATTAACTTGTGGCTCAAATGGCTCAGCTCGACGAATCTCTATCAACAAATAGCAGAACAACAACAAGAAATCGAAAACGAGCGTGACAATGCCCGTCTAGGACTTGAGATGCTTGGCGAACAACTCGCAGAAATGGTCAAACATGGCGAACAAGTCAATTATATACAGGAACGTTTTCTATCTTTGGTCAGCCATGAACTACGGACCCCACTTAATGGCATCATTGGCATGTCAGAACTACTTGCCAGCCAATCCAATGCCCCTGAGCAAAGTGAAGGAATCGAACTGATCCATCAAAGCTCGATAAGGCTGTCACAGTTAATCGACAATATTCTTGATTATCGGTCTTTAAAGTTATCTGAATCACAGGACTTCGAAACTGAATTTGATTTATACAAATGTGTCGAAGAAGTCATTGAACAATTTCAACCCCAGGCCGTGGCCGCAGATTTAATGCTCTATGATTTAATTGCATCAGACACGCCCCAAAAGGTACGTGGTGATATCGTTAAACTTCGAAAAATTCTCTACTGCCTCATCAGTAATGCCATCAAATACACCCCGCAAGGGCATGTCGCTGTCTCCGTACATTGTGTGCAAAGTCGAGCCGAAGTGGATTTGATTCAGATTCAAGTGCAAGACACAGGCGTGGGCATTTCATCTGAATTCAGCAAAGAACTCTTCGACTCCTTTGCTCAATCGGAAGATTATCGAACCCGCAAGCATGAAGGCATGGGGATGGGGCTCTATATCGCTCAACAATTAGCTCAGAAAATGGGTGGCCATATTCATCTCCAAAGCCAGCTCGACGAAGGAAGCACTTTCAGTTTGTGCGTGCAAGTTAAAAAAGCGATGCCCCCCAAAGTACATTTGCCCTCCATTTGGAAACAGGTCCAAAACATCAAAGTTTTAGTCTGGACCTTAAATACAGAACTAGGAAACATTTTGGCTAGTCAACTCGAACAAGCCGGTTGCAAACCTATTCTTGTGTCAGACCAACAGTCTCTAGAAGCATTGGTGGCCAAAAAATCATCCTCCGACAAAGATGCTGCCGACATTCTATTAATAGATAATCAATCTCTAAAACATCTCAATGAAAAATGGCTTGTAGATCTAATTTCACGTCAATTGATTCCCGTAGCAAACCTGTTTCCCTTAACAACGAGCAATAATCATCATTCTTGCAACACCTCTTTTAATCTTCAGTGGAACCAACAAGGTGTCTATCCGCAACAACAAGAGCAACTGATGCATTTTGTATCACAATTGCATCACACGACTCGGCACACCCGCCAAACAACCCAACATCAAACTCGTAAAGCTGAACATGGAGCAAATCGATCATGAAAATATTGATTACCGAAGACGATTTTGTCAGTCGAAAAATCCTACACGGACACCTCACCCAATTCGGTGACTGTGATGTCGCAACTGATGGCGTTGAAGCTGTCGAGGCGATCAAGAATTCCTTCGAAAAAAACAAGCCTTACGATCTAATCTTTTTGGACATCATGATGCCCAATATGGATGGACAAGAAGCGCTAGCGAAAATTCGAAAGATTGAACAAAGCCACGACATTGCTCCAGGCGATGGCACCAAAATCATCATGACAACGGCACTCTCGGATGCTCAAAACATCCTCAAAGCCTTCAATTGTCAGTGTGAAGCTTATATCGTTAAACCCATCACTCGTGAAAAAATCATTAACCAACTTGTTGCATTAAATTTCATTCAACATGACGCAGCAGGTTAATCGCCTTAAATAAGTTCTTTGAGAAATGAGCGGTTCTTGACATCCAAGGTTATTACAATTGCAGATATGCATGTGACGAGTGACATCACAGAGTTACTCATCACCTACTCGTTAGGTTCGTGCCTAGGCGTTGTGGCTTATGACCCGGTGGCACGTGTCGGCGGGATGATCCACTGCCTGCTGCCAATGTCCAAGTCCAATCCGGAAAAAGCACGTCAAAATCCCGCAACCTATACAGACACGGGAATGGCCGCACTGTTTAATTTACTTTTTGAACATGGCGCACGCAAAGAAAACCTGCAAATCAAAGTCGCAGGCGGAGCAGCCCCAATGGATATGGGCGGGCAATTCCGCATTGGTGAACGAAATTTTGCGGTCTTAAGAAAATTCCTATGGAAAAACAACCTTCTTCTTAGTGGACAAGATGTCGGCGGCAAAAAGCCACGCACCATGTCCTTAGACATGGCCACCGGGCGTACCACAATCAAATCCAAAGGCATTGATACCGAACTTTAAACGAATACAACATCGTCTCCAAATCACTTTGACCAAGAGAATCAACCATGAACCTAAATATTTTAATCGTCGATGATTCAATCACAATCCGTGCGGTAATGGAAAAAACACTGCAAATGGCTGGTGTCCAAACCAATCAAGTACTCCATGCTTCTAACGGCCAAGAAGCATTGGATATTCTAGCCCAAGAATGGGTTGACCTAATCTTTGCAGACATCAACATGCCAGTCATGAATGGTGTCGAAATGATCAAGAAAATGAGCGAAGACGGCCTGCTTAAAACCATCCCCGTCGTCGTGGTTTCCACGGAAGGCTCAAAGACTCGAATCGATGAACTTAAAGACATTGGCATAACAGCCTATATCCGCAAGCCATTTCAGCCTGAAGATTTCAAAGCCGTTGTCGAACAATTAATAGGAAGATCCAATGCAGCCTGAATTAATAGAAAAAACAAATAACGTACTTTGCAAAGTGATGGAATCGATGGCATTTATTTTTGTCGATCCCACACCCAGTGATTCTCTAGATGTTGAAAATGAAATTGTCGGTTCATACCTTCATGCTCACATGAAATTCACAGGGCCCCATACGGGCAGTATTAATTTACACCTGCCCACCGTCATGATGAGTGCTATTTCTGCAAATATGCTCGGGGTAAATGAAGATGATGAAGACGCCTTAAGCCAGCAGCTCGATGCTGTACGCAAACTACTTAATGTGATTTGCGGGCAGGTACTCACAGAAATTTGGGGGACGGAGCCGGTTTTTGACTTATGTATTCCAACCGTAGACCCGATTGATAATAATAGGGTAAAACCTGCCGTGATCCGTCCAGACACCACTTGCTTCACGAGCGATGAGGGCTTAGTACTTCTGGAAATTAATATCGACCAAACTGCATAATGGAAGGTCAATATGCCTGACCCTATAAAACCTGTGCGAGTGATGATCATTGATGATTCAGCTGTTGCTCGCCAGATACTTACCAATAACATTTCAACGGACCCGATGATTCAAGTCATCGGGTCTGCGACTGATCCGTATGATGCACGGGACAAGATTGTCAAGCTCAAGCCCGATGTTGTGACGCTTGATATTGATATGCCGCGAATGGATGGCCTAACTTTTTTGCGTAAGCTTATGAAGTTCTACCCCATCCCAGTGATCATTGTTTCATCCTTATCACAACAAGGCAGTCAAGCAGCCTATGATGCGATGACCAGCGGTGCGGTAGATGTCGTTGGCAAACCATCCACAACGCAACAACTAAAACAACTCGGCAGTGAATTGCAAGAAAAAATCAAATCTGCCGCCACTGCAAAGTTACCCAAATATCTCACCACAACGCCCCAACGCACCGAACAACCAGAACTTCAATCCCCCGCCATTGTCCAATCGACAATCTCCCACCCCGCAACGCCAGGTGTATTTGTCGCAATTGGTTCATCTACAGGCGGCACACAAGCTTTAAGACATTTATTAGCCCAACTACCTGCTAACTTCCCACCCGTGGTCATTGTTCAGCACATGCCTTTGTCTTTTACCGAATCCTTTGCAGAAAGCCTCGACCGCCTCTCGCCGATGACCGTCTTGCATGCACAACATGGTGACAAGCTCCAAACAGGCACAGTCCTACTAGCGCCAGGGGAAACACATATGGTCATTCACCCCGTTGGTAACAGCTATGAAGTGCGACTCAAAAACGGGCCCAAAATCAATCGACACAGACCTTCCGTCGATATCCTTTTTAAATCTGTCGCTCAACATGCAGGATCAAAGGCGCTGGGCGTGATCCTCACAGGCATGGGCGATGACGGCGCACGTGGACTACTGGCAATGCATCAAAAAGGCAGCCGGACAATTGGCGAAAGCGAATCCAGTTGCGTTGTCTATGGCATGCCCCGTGAAGCTCACGAAATGGGCGCAGTGGAAGTCCAACTCCCTTTGGATCAAATTGCCCGACGCTTAGCAGCATGGGTCAACCCACCTAGCCGTCGTAGCGCGTAAGGTCTTTGAATAACTCGCCATAAAATTGAACTCCCGAAACAAAAAACCGCCGCCCGAAAAATTCGGAACGACGGTGTGAATGGGGGTCAACTGTTAAACAAATCTCTAAAAAATCTTGACCTAACGTGCCACGTTATTCTACTTGAGCATTACCCGCATTTCGACCTTGACCACGGCGTGATCTTTGGCCCTTATTTGCATCGTCCAAACATCTTTGGCCACCACCACCACGCATCTGCTTCTGGGGACGATTATTTTTCACCTCTTGGATCTTCTTATCAAAGATGACCTGTTGTTCGCTTGTCAAAAGACTGCGAATATCATCGGCAACTGCTTTAATCGTTGGGCGATCCTTGTCAAGAACTTTGATCTGATCCACTACTTGGTGCACCGTATCATAATCCTTGCTCATCATTGCATTACGCATGTTCTTATGCAGTTCCTTAGCTGCATCGCCGTTTTTTTCACGGAAAGATTCAACCTCTCCACGGTGTTTAGTAAGCACTTCCTTGACCTGCGCCATTTGATCTTCTGTCAAGTCAATATCCTTTAGCAGATCAGCGAACGGGCCATTTCTATGCTGACGTTGGCCTTGAGCTTGACCATGTCTCTGGCCTTCACCCTGGAATTTTCGCTGCGAACGGGGAGCATCATCTGTGGTTGACTGGGCATAACTCAGCCCAGCAGCCATAAACAGACAAATGATAATAGATAAAGATAAAGCAGGTGCTGACGATTGATAGACTTCGTTTTCATCTTGAATCTCCTTCGGTAAAAACCGATTGTTAATGTTGCGGGAACTGTCTTATTAGGTCTAACGCGAAGCAAATAAAATTATTGCAAAGACCTTGTAAATTTACTCAGGACAAGGGATGTCTTAGAATATGTCACTCAATTGAAATTACCGCTAAAGGAGCGTGCAGTATGTCAGTCACCAAAGATCAGGTCATGGAACAACTCAAGACAGTCATGATTCCGGAACTGGGCAAACACCTAGTGGCCCTTAACATGATTAAAAATATCGCACTCTGTGATGGACTTGCTCGCGTGACTGTCGAGCTCCCCGCTCCAGCAGCTCCAATGAAGGACAAGATCAGCTTTGATGTCAAAAAAGCAGTCACCCTAATTGACGGCATCAGCGTCTGCGAAGTAGAAGTCACCGTCCAAGCCCAACCTTCACCGCAAGAACAAGCCCAGAAAAGCAACCCCCTGCCAAACATCAAGCACATCATCGCAGTGGGAGCCGGCAAAGGAGGTGTGGGCAAAAGCACCATCTCTGTGAACCTTGCAGTAGGACTTGCAAGAGCGGGCGCAAAAGTCGGCTTGCTCGATGGTGATATCTATGGCCCGTCACTACCGACGATGCTCGGTCTAGGTGATCTCGAAACCCACACGGCTGGAGGAAACATGATCATGCCTTTCGATGTTCATGGCATCAAAAGTATGACCATCGGCAAGCTTGTAGAACCTGACAAGCCTCTGATTTGGCGTGGCCCCATGG
>JAESSU010000553.1 GCA_016763955.1 Phycisphaeraceae bacterium
CCCGGAAGCCCCGACCCCGAAAGTGTCCCCAGTGAAATTGAGGGTAATGGTGATAGAGATCATCTTGATCAAGTCAGCGGTGAACCCACTCTCATTCAAGCCGCTGCATTTACAAAACGATGGCAATCTATCCAACAATCCTTACAGGGATTTGCAACACAAACGGGCAAACCCATCCTCATCACTGAACTAGGCTACCCCTGCTTGCCTTGGGCACTTAAAGACCCGTGGAATTATGTCCATGATGCAGAGACACCTGTCACGCCCAACGTCCAAGCAATGGGATACCGGGCCTTCACGGACAATTGGCAACACTTAATTAAACCCAACCGCCCCATCCCTACCAGTGGCTTTGCAGGTGTGATGTTCTACACATGGGACCCCTACAACGGCGGCCTCAAAGACCCCGGCTACGGTGTCTGGGGAAAACCTGCCCAGACTATTGTGCGCAACTGGCTAACCCCCTTGCCAGCCGACTAATACGCACATCTGTCATAATACAGATTTCGCCAAAAATCATCCTAAAAGCCCATTTAAGCCAAAAAAATGCCATATTGATTAACTTTCCCCTAATCTGTCATAGAATAGATTATGGCTCACAATCTATTATCCATTCAATCAGCCAGCGATGAGCCGCTCATCGAACAGATTCGCAACGATCTACGAACCAAGGTTCGCACAGGCGTTCTGGCTCCGGGATACCGTCTGCCAAGCATGCGTAAACTCAGTAATGAACTGGGCGTAAGCTTGGGCATTGTCCAGCAGGCGATCAACACGCTCACCGCTGAGGGCATACTCGATTCTCAACCGCGACGAGGCGTATTTGTCATCGATCCGCAACTGCGCAAGCGTGATGTCGCCTTGATCCTGCCGAGTTTACAACTGCCAAGCATGTCCGCTGCCATCCGAGGCATACGGGCCGGCCTGCGAAGTACAACTGACACGCCCTATCGCCTGATGATCCATGCAGCGGATACTGATTTCGACCAGCAGATGGACATGCTTTTGCAATTGGATACGAGCTCTATCGCGGGTGCAATCATTTTGCCCCCGGGTTCAAGCCAGTATGTTAAATTCCTTGAAGCTTTCGCCAATCAAAACATTCCCTGCATTCAAGCCTCCATCGCATTAGAGGGTTTGGACATGTGTGCCGTCGTCACTGACGGACTTGAAACTGGGCGAATGCTCTTTGAACATCTACTTGAAGCAGGCCACCGACACATCGGCATCGTCGGCAATGATTCAGATACACAGACCATGCATGATATTCACAGCGGCGCTCAAATGGTCCTTGATGAATACGGCCTAGACCTTGCAAAACTACCCCGTGTCGATGCACGTGTAGACCATTTAAATCCCGATGAACCTTGGCTCAATGGCCAGATCGCTGCCACGCAATTACTCAACGCCAACCCGCAGTTAACAGCTTGCGTGGGAACCGACAACAGTCTGACACTGGGCATCTACAAAGCAGCCAAAGCCCTGGGCCTAAAGCTACCCGACGAACTATCCATCATTGGCATGGGACCTGACCAACTCGCGTTTTCACTGACCGAGCCAACCCTCACGGTCGTCGATATGGGACTTGAAAATATCTGTCGCCACGCAGCAATCCGTCTGCGCCAACTCATCAACCCCAAAAGCAAAATCCCTCATGGTGTCTCACATATTATGCCCACCCTGCATGATAGACAGAGTGTCAAAAAAATATAAACAACCAGACCTAGCCCTATGTCATTGCTAACGAATGACAAGCCTTATCAAACTCAATAGGAGATGCCCACATGTCACGCCAAATGATCACAGCCCCCCTCGTCAAAGACTCTGTCTCTGTCAATGCGATGAAAAACAAACGCCTGTGAGGCCGCTATTAAGCAATCTAAACGATTAAACGATTTAATTTACACGCATCAAAATAATTAAGGATCACCAAACCAATGCGTCACCCCTTCACGCCTATCGTCTTTATCAGCCTTTTGTCAGTTCTGCTGGGAACCTCTCTGTGTTGCGCACAAGATACAATGCCAGTGCAGATCACCATCGATTCTTCCCAAGCACTGCGTTCTGCTAACCGTACTAGCCAATGCCGGCTGCACCCATGCTCAAGTCACACTGAGCCTCGGCCCCGCGTCACCTACCAATCCAATGATCGCAGGAGTGAACAATAACTTCATCCGAGGCAATTTGCCTTTCGACGATGCAGGTTTCCACGACATGCTCAAAGCCACAAACCTGACCACCCTTCGCTATCCCGGAGGCACGTCTGGCTCGCTTTTTGATTGGGAAACAAACCAATTCGTCCCCAATGACATCCTTTTATCTTATGGCCCTAAGAGTTGGCACAGACGACATCTGGAAATGAAAAAGAGGATCGCTCAAGCGCCCCCTAATACCTTCAGTGCAAACAACTTTGCAGCCATGTGCAAAACGCTGGATATCGAGCCGGTCTGGATTCCTAATCCCGTGACCGTGACACCTCAGAGCAATATCAAATTTTTTGAACATCTCAAAGCCAATAACATTCCTTGCAATTTTGTTGAGATGGGCAATGAATGTGGCGGCCATGCCTTCCGTAGAATCTTCCCCAAAGGCTCAGATTATGCCAATGCCATCCGACCCGTGATGAAGAGAATTAAAGAGATTTCCCCTCAAGCTAAAATTGCAGTCGTCGCCAATGGACACCGTATCGCACAGATGAAAAAATCAGAAGAAGAGCAAGAGTCCGGCAGCGCCAATGCCCGCGGTGAGACCTGGAATGACATGCTCATGGCGGACCGTCAGTACTTTGATGCCATTGTCCTGCACAGCTATGGCGTGAGTCCCACGCAGCTGCGAAAGTATCAACCCAACCAATGGCAAAGTCTTATTCTCGCATTCCCGGGCGCGTATATGGATGCTGCTGCAGATCGTTCACGCAGACTATATCATGCAACCCCTATCTGGCTCTCCGAGTACAACGCAGCCTTCCATCATCTAATGGAAGCACGTGTCCGTCAGCATGACGCAGCGGAAGATTACTTTGGCAAGGTTTCCGACTCACCGATGCATGGCCTAATGATCGCGTCCTACATGATTGGCGCAATCAATGATCCGCAGATATGGCCAATCATCAACTATCACAGTCTTACAGGGCCCAAAGGATTCAGACTCGTCAGACGAAATGAAGGCGATTGGCGCATGGGACCCAAAATCCAAATATTCAGCTATCTCGCCCAGCTGATCCGCGAATCACAAACCATGTATCCAGTCAATATCCAAAACGCCGATTCACTGAACTTCACCTGCTTTAACAACGACAAACCCATCTCAACACTAGCAGCTGCGGCACTAGAAAACGATCAGCAACGCCACTGGCTAATTATGAACCGTAGCAACCAAACACAGACCGTCCGCATCCCTTGGCAACAGTCAGACAAGGCGACCATCCGTACCATCGCCGGAACACTAGCACCAAAAGACCCACAAACGATGTGGACACTTATGACGACCATCGACACAACCCAGACCCCGTGGGACAAACCCCTGACTCTTAAACCGGTCACCGCACAGCGGAACAATAAACAGCCCCATCACAGCCTGTCTCTTGAGCCACATAGCCTCACAGTCGTAAGCATGCCCCGGTAAGGTTGACCGTCACTTCCAATCTTCTTAGAGCATTTCTATTTCAACTGTCGCATCCCGCGCAGACAAGTATGTCTGGGGCTATTGAAAATTCAAACAATAGCCGCGAGTTTATTCCGGGGACAGCTCGCGCGCCGCTACGCTTAGATTTGGGATGCTCTATACAGCTATTTCAAAGCAATCCAAGATCGTATCCTTGCCCTTTTGGATGGCGATTGGCATTTCCACAAACGATTGGAATTTGCTAAACTATACGACTCCCTTCACCGGAAAACAAAGGATTTATTCATATGCAACGTTCTGAAATCGCACAGGCTGCTTCGGCGGGTCTCAAAGTATTTAGCAAAACCATCAAGTCCATCAAAACCACCATCGGCTTTGACGGTTTTGTCGATTCCATCATTGATGTCGTTAAAACCCGTGAGGATGCAGACCACTATCAGCCTGTCTCCACCATCTCAGAATACGGCCAACGTATCGTCGCAGCGGCGGGCAAATCAGCCAATATCGAACTGGTCACCAAGCTCCGCAAACTCGGCGGTAACGGCCCGATCATGGCCAATGCCATGGCATCCTTCGGACTCCCTATAACCTACATCGGCAACCTGGGCTATCCCAACATCGACGAAGTCTTCGAAGACTTTGCCAAGATCGCAACCGTGCACTCCATCGCAGACCCCGGCTACACCGATGCTCTGGAATTTGAAGATGGCAAGCTGCTCATGGGCAAGTACACCTCAACCAAAGAAATCAACAAAGACACAATCGCCAAAATCATTGGACTCGACAAGTTCAAACAAATCACCAAAGACTCTCGGTTCCTAGGCATGGTCAACTGGACAATGCTCCCAAACCTTAACAGCATCTGGGACCTGCTCATTAGCGACATCCTCCCAGCCATCGGGTCGGATGTGAATGGCAAAAAACGAATGATCTTCATCGACCTAGCAGACCCTGCGAAGCGAACCCGTCAAGACATCGCAGATGCCCTTGGCCGTCTCACCCAGATGAGTCCGTTTGCTGATGTGGTGCTAGGTCTAAACCTTGCAGAATCCACGCAAGTTGCTCAGGTCCTTAATATCACCGTGCAAGATGATGCTGAATCAGAGATTGAATTCACCGCTCAACGCATTCGTGAAAAGCTCAACCTCAAAGCCGTCGTCATCCACCCCCGTCGCTGCGCAGCTGCGGCAGTACTCACTAAAGATGGCGTCACACAAGCCCGCTTCCAAGGCCCATTTGTCCAAAAGCCCAAGCTCTCAACCGGTGCTGGAGACAACTTCAATGCAGGCTTTTGCCTAGGCTTACTCGCAGACTTACCCGTCGCTCAAGCCCTATGCGTTGGCACCGCATCGAGTGGTTTTTATGTCCGCAATGCCGGCAGCGCAACCCTGGACCAACTCATCGACTTCTGCGCAGATCTGCCCCCCGCAGAATAATCGCAGCATCACAACACATATAAAAATAAATAAAAAAACGCAGGTGTCATCACGACATCTGCGTTTTTTATTTGTGCTTAGAGAATTTTCCCAAAATTACGTTCCGTTTTAATTTATCCACTCCCCGCAGGAATCCTTCGGCTTCCAGCGGCTTTTTTTAGACAAAAGCCGTTGGAAGTGACGCAGTCAATTCCTGAGGGGAGGAGGC
>JAESSU010000554.1 GCA_016763955.1 Phycisphaeraceae bacterium
ATCACTGAAGACGGCAACAATGCCATCGTTAAGGATTATGATTTTGTAGCGGGTGATGCCAGTTTGTAAGCCCAAGTTGAAGGTCGGCATCTGTTCTACAACAACAGTTTTTATGATGGGAACAACGCAGCTGCTAATAGCAATGATGATGCAGCGATTGCCACAGACAAGTCTGCATTACTGCCCGGCGGTACGGCGACATCGGCAAACTATTCCAATGCTCGTCTAGGTGTCAACGGCGTGATGGTCGATATTCTGGGGCTGGCATCTAATTCGTTATCAGCTTCTGATTTTACATTCGCTGTGGGCAATGACAGTAATCCCGCTAGCTGGTCAGCTGCGTTAGCACCCACGAGTGTGACGGTGCGTGCTGGAGCAGGTGTCAATAGCTCGGATCGCGTGACCATGATCTGGTCCGATCAAACGATTACGCATCAGTGGTTACAAGTCACCGTGAAGGCTAATGCCAACACTGGTATTGCAGAAAATGACGTGTTCTATTTTGGCAATGCTGTGGGAGAAACGGGTAATTCTGCAACTGATGTGAATGTCAATATTTTTGACATCTCCGGTGCTTGGTCCAATTTGCATGGCAATACTGGCGACATTACCGATCGGTTTGATACGAACAAAGATGGCTCGGTCAATATTTTCGACATTAGTGGTATGTGGAGCAATCTCAAAGGTGGCTCTGCTGCATTACAGTTGATCACGGTGCCTAATAGTCTGTCCGCTCCGCCCCCTAATGCTGCTGCCAATACGGTTGCGACCCCGATCCAGCAGCTAGCCTTGGCTTGGAGTAGTTCGCAAAAGACACAGAATTTGCAACCTTCTAGCACTTGGGTTAATAATTTGAGTACAGCGGAAAACAGAGTGAAATTATTGCTGGTAGAACAATAAATTAAAGCAAATTGTAGCATTCTCGAAGACAAGAGATAATTCTGTTTGCAGATAGTGTTAGTCGCAGTAGAATCTATTTCTTAACCTCAATAATTTAAATATAGTTTAGGCCCGGATCAACCTCGGGAAAATGGGAATTAGAGTCATGATAAAGCATAGAATTGCTGCCGTATTGTTACTAGTGCCAGGATTGTTGGCTACGACCGCGAATGCGGCATTGTCGATTGACATTGGTAATCACGACATTGCAACGGCGGGGACGGTTTTGAACCTGAATATTTTTGCCACGGGTGCGGGTGAATCTATTGATGGGGTTCTGTTTCAGTTGAAGATCGCATCTGAGCTTGCAGGCCCAACATTTACGGCCAGTTCTGCGGACTTTCTGACAGGAACGGTCTTTGCTGGCGGTACACAAGGGGCCAATGTTGCCGATGCTGCTCGTTCTATCGATTACTCAGTGGGGACTCCCAGTCTTTCTAATATCACCCTTACGGGTAACCAGTTGTTGGGGAAGGTTGCCATCGACACCACAGGTGCGGGAAACTTTCGCTATGGGATGACGCTTGAGAGTACCGGGTTTGTATTGGATGGTGGCGCTGTCGCGGCAACATTGATTAACGGCTCCATCGCCATCGGCTCTAACCCCTCGGTCATCTGGTCCGGCGGCAACAGCACCAATGGCAATCTCCTGAACTTCGATAACTGGCTCTATCAGGCAGCTCCACTGGCAGGCGACTCACTGCACTTTGCAGGAGCGACACGCCCCGCAGTCAACTTCGACCAAATCGCAGGCACCAACTACAACTCTATCACCTTTGACGCTGGGGCATCAGTTTTCACACTTTCAGGCAATGACATTGGCTTGCTGAATGGCGGTATGGTTACCAACGACTCCACCGCATCCCAGATCATCAATCTGGGGATCACACTCGCTGATAGTGCGACCAATACCTTGGATGCTAAAGCTGGTGATATCAACTACACCGGCACCATCGCAGTGGGAGCCAACGGGATACTGATCTTCACTGACAGCGTGGCCGGCAACAATGCGAATCACGCCGTCGGCAATATCACCGGGGCGACGGGTACGGTCAAAAATACTGCCGGGAATCTGACTCTGGCGGGCACCAATACCTTTGGCACATTGACCGTCGATGCAGGCTCCGCGGTATTCGAAGGTGGCGCTGCCATGTCCGACACGGGCACGGTTAATCTCAATGGAACAAGTACGTTGATCTTAACCAATGATGGTGCATTCAACAGTATGATTGATACGCTGACTGCTAACACTGAA
Organism: Phycisphaeraceae bacterium; assembly: GCA_016763955.1. GTDB lineage: Bacteria > Planctomycetota > Phycisphaerae > Phycisphaerales > Phycisphaeraceae > UBA7800. Next base: position 2,195 of record JAESSU010000554.1, read on the forward strand.
ACCGTCAGTCGCGTCAACGCACTTGTAGGCACAACCATCAATCTGAATAACAACATCCTGATTATCACAGGAAGCTCAACGCTAGCGGGCACCATCACTGATGTACACAATCCCGCGAATGCAGATGTCAATGGTGATTACGAAATTGGTCTTGCTGGAGGCTTGGCATTTAACACCGATGCGGCGGTCAGCATTTCTGGGAACAATACTTTTGCGCTGGGGGGGATCATTGGTAATGCTAATATTGCGAGCCCTCTTTTAGGGACTTCCCTGACAGCACCCACAGTGACCCTTGGTCATGACATGGCACTGGGGACCGGTGGATTCACTTTCAACAACGGCACACTCATTGCATCAGGCAACCGTACACTAGCCAACGGCTTTCAAATCGGTGGCAATGTCACCATCGACAGTGGCGGTAATCTGGTAATCACCGGTGATATTAATTTAGATGGTATCGCAGGTGATGAGGATTTTGGGGTGGACCTAACAGCAACGGCTCGCACCTTCACAGTTCAGAACAACACAACTTTCTCCGGCACAGTCATTGGTACTAAAACATTCAATAAACTAGGCTCCGGCACGTTAACACTCTCCGGGGATAACAATACGGTTGCAGATCGCTTCACTGGCGATTTTCGTGTCAACGAGGGCATCCTCAAAATCACCGGAGATAACAGTGCAGCTGGCAACGTCACAGTTAATACAGGCAGTTTCCAAGTTAGTGGTGGCAACGCAGTCAACGATGCTTCAACAGTTGCCTTGGGGTTAACGGGTGCAGACTTCCAAGTGCAAGGTAGCGAAACCATCAGTAAGCTTAGCGGTGTCACAGGCTCAACCGTGCAATTGCTAAATGGTTCGATACTGACCACGGGCGCAACGGCGGGCGGCCTTCTGGCGGACACCACCTTTGCAGGTGTGATCTCTGGTAACGGTGGTTTGACCATCAACGCAGATGCCCAAATGGATCCCAATCCTCCAGGGATTGTCACCCTCAGCGGTGCCAACAACTACACCGGTGCGACGACTGTTAACTCCGGTGCGTTACTCGTCTCCGGTTCAATCGCAAGCGCAGTGACTGTTAACAACACAGGCTCCCTCGGCGGTAATGGCACTGTCAACAACAATGTAATGATCAATAGTGGTGGCGAACTTACAGCTGTCAATGCTGTAACCCCAGCCACGGACAGTATTGAAACCTTTGCCATCACCGGGGATGTCACCGTCAATTCCGGAGGCCTGTTGGCTGTGGATATCGGCTCGACAGGTGGAACCCGAAGCAATGACTTGTTTAACATTACCGGCACCTTGACGCTCGCTAGTGGTGCAATCCTTGATATCGCAAACATCGGCAGCGACCTCATCGTCGCAGGCAACACATTCAACTTTGCCTCAGTGGGCATATTTAATAACCAAGGAGCGACTCTAACCGAAAGCGTCGCCAAAATTGGTTTTAATCTTGTCAACAATGGCGGCATGCTGAATCTCGTTGCCTTTGAAGTGCTTGATGCGACTTGGACCGCAGGGACAGGCAATTTTGCAACAACAACCAATTGGGATAATCACCCCGATGGCGTGCCTACGGATGTTGCGGGTTTAGGATTGATCTTCACCGGTGCAGATGGGGCAGCCGCTATCGCAGTCAATGCAGATGCTGGCCCATATACCAATATCGAATCCATCACCTTTGCGGATTCCGCCACTGCAACGAACACGTTCACACTCAGTGGTTCGAGCCTCGGTTTTTCTGATAGTCTTACGGCATCAATCACCAACAATACAGTTCCATTGCAGACGATCAACAATCCTCTTAGTACCGGTGCAGATTTGTTGGATATCAATGCAGCTTCGGGTGATCTTCAGTTAAATGGTGCAATCAATACCAACACCTCCGGCCTCAATGCTCTGGGCTCCAACACCACCACGATCAGCGGCATCGTCTTTGGCAGTGGTGTACTAAACGTTAACGGCAGCGGCATGCTGACACTCACCGCAGCAAACACCTACACCGGCCCCACAACCATTAACAGTGGCACCTTGGCCATCAGCAACACGGGCTCGGTCACAAGTAACGTGACACTCACAAACGGCATTCTGTCACTGGGTAATGACAATGCAATCAATGTAGCTAATACACTGACGCTTAACGGGGGCACACTTAATGCCAGCGGCGATCGCATGCTCACCAATGCTGTGAACCTTGGTGGTGATGTTATTTTCTCTGGTAATGGCACGACGCTCTCTGGTGCGATCACCAACACAGGCATCAACACGCTGACCACTAATAACACACAAACCACTCTCTCAGGAAACATCACCGGCGGCGGACTGATCAAGAGTGGGGCAAGTGATTTGAGCCTTTCAGGTTCCAACACACTCACCAGCTTGGATATCAATGCAGGTAAAGTCTTCATCAAAAATGCCAACGCTCTAACCAATGTCACCGCAGTGGACCTCACCACGAGCGGTGCTCAGATGGCTTTGTCGGGCGTGGATCTGACCGTTAAATCCCTAACCGGTGTGGCTGGCACGACCGTTTCGATTAGCGGACAAACACTGACCATCGCAGGCTCAGATATGACCACCTTTGCAGGTGTG
>JAESSU010000555.1 GCA_016763955.1 Phycisphaeraceae bacterium
ACTCTCACGTTATTTGTTTGCAGGTCTCACCTCAACGCTGCTCGCCCTACCGAGCAATGCACAGACCGATCAAACCACCGAGCAAGCCCCCCCATCACAGCAGGTCATCGTCACCGCCACGCGAATCGACACACCCCAATCTCAAGTCGGCAGCAGCGTTAGCGTTATCGATTCACAGCAAATGCAAAACCGCCAAGATCAAGACATCGCTGATGCTTTGCAGCACACCCCAGGCGTGCATGTCCGACGAGCAGGTGGACTAGGCTCACAAGCATCGATCTTTATCCGTGGTGCTGAATCGGACCACACCCTCATGCTCCTTGATGGCATCAAAATTCACGATCTCGCATCACCAGGCGGAACCGCAACCTTCGATCATCTAACCACCACGGGATTAGATCGCATTGAAGTCCTTCGCGGCCCACAATCCACACTCTACGGCACTGAAGCAATCGGAGGCGTGATCAGCGCCACAACCAAACGAGGCAGCGGTGATCTCAACGGCTACTACTCCGTGGAAACCGGCTCCTACAAAACCACCACGCAAAAACTTCATCTTAACGGCGGAGATGATGATTTTAATTATTCAATCTCAACCGTGCGCACCGATGCAGACATCTTTTCATCCGCAGCAGACAACGGCGAAAGCGATCCCTATCGCAACACCAGCTTCCACAGTCTCTTTGGCTTAACGCTGTTTGATGCATTTAATATTGACATTGCTTTTCACTACATCAATGCCGATATCGAGTTCGACAACAACGGAGCGGATGACCAAACCGACCAAACGGACTTTGAGCAATATGCTTTAAAAGTCGAACCCACGTTCTATTTTTTAGATGGTCTCTGGGAATCCAAACTGTCATTAACACTTAACCAAACCAGCCGTCTCACCACGGGAACCAACTTCACCGTCGCCAACAGCGGCTTTAATTTTACGTTCCTACCCAACGGTTTTGATGGCCGAGCCTTAGAAGCTGACTGGCAAAACACACTGCTTATCAATGACAACAACACCCTAGTCTTTGGCATTGCCTACTCCGACGAACGTGGCGAATTCTCCGACCCGGGTGTCGCAAACCAAGTCTACACCACCCACAGCTACAGCCTCTACCTCCAACACCAACTCCAAGTCACCGACAACCTCACAATCAACGGCGGATTACGTTACATCAACCACGACCAATTCGGCAGCAACATCACCTATCAACTGGCAGGGGCTTATCACTTTGCCCCAACTAACACCATCCTTCGCGCCTCCATCGGAACCGGTTTCAAAGCACCCTCCATTGCAGACCTCTTTGATAACGGCAATCCCAATCTCAATGCAGAAGAATCCATCGGCTGGGACATCGGTATCGAGCAACCGCTACTAAATGACAAGCTCACCGCAGGAGCAACCTTCTTCCAAAACACGCTCAATGATATGATCTTCTACGACAACACCTCTTTTCAAATCATCAACGTCGGCAAAGCTCGCACACAAGGTGTCGAAACCTACCTCCAATACAAACCTGCTGATGATCTGATCGCCACCCTCAATTACACCTACACCGACTCCGAAGTACTCAACCCGCAAGGAACCTTCGGCCCGCAAAAAGGAGCTCGCTTGTGGCGTCGTCCGCTACATAGCTACGGCTTTGATCTCACTAAAAAGTTCATGGACAACCAAGCGAACATCACCTTCTCAATGGTCGGTGCTTCACAGCGTGATGACAACGGCGGTAAAGCAGATGCTTATGTCATTTGCAATCTCGCAAGCAGCTGCAAAATCACCGACAACATCGAAGTCTTTGCCCGTGTTGAAAATATATTTAACGAACAATACCAAGACCTCCGAGGCTTTAATACCGCTGATGCGAGTGGCTACGCAGGGGTGAAAATTTCGTTCTAACCCCCCGGAAGTTTTAGAAACACCAAAAAGTTTCCCCACGGTTTAAATAACTTTGGGGCAAAGCCCAATGCTAAGAGTCCTTCCAAGGGCAAAGCATGGGATAAACACAAAGGATCACCCTCTATGAACGATCTATTTATCAAAGGCGGCCCACTGATGTGGCCGCTGCTTGCTTGCTCGATCATTGCGCTGATGGTGACCCTTGAACGCTTGCTCTGGAGTAGCCGACGTGCCTTATCGACAAACACCAAAGCGGCTCAAAAAATCATTCGTCTCGTCGAAGCTAAACAGCACGACGAGGCTTTGCCACTTGCCCAGACTCATCCCAACTGCCCGATTTGCTGTGTGCTGCTAACGGGTTTACAGCACGCAGCGTCGGGTAAATTGGCGCAAGCCATGGAACTTGAAGCAGGCCGTCAAATCAAACAAGAAAAACGTGGCATCAATGTGCTAGACACCATCGTCACCGTTGCCCCTTTGCTGGGCATCTTGGGAACGGTGCTAGGCATCATCGACTCATTTGATCTACTTAGTGATGCGGGGATTCAAAACCCCCAAGCTGTTTTAGGCGGGATCGCTCAAGCGCTTATCACCACTGCGACGGGGTTAAGTGTCGCGGTGATGAGTTTGCTGCCGATGAATTACTTCCTATCGAAACTCCAAAAACAAGCCGAACAAATCAGCGACTTTGCAACACAACTAGAATTGCACATATGCACACCCCCTGTCAACAGCGAGGTGAGCGATGCAGATTAAAACGGGTTTTGAAGATCGCAAAGCACGTGTGGAATTCTTGCCATTAATTGATGTGGTGTTTTTGTTACTGGTGTTTTTTATCTATGCCATGCTCGCAATGGTCGTCCACCGGGGCATTGAGGTGAGCTTACCCACAGGTGGGACGACGCAAATTAGTCAGCAAGATTATGTGAATATCACGCTAGACGCTTCAAACCAAATCAGTGTCAACGGCCAACCCGCCACGTTGCAAACACTTATCCCCCAAGTGCAAGATGCCCTTAAAAAGTTGCAAACCAATCAAGTCAATCAAGTCGATGCACCGATTTTTATTGCAGGTGACCAAGAAGCGGATTTAGGAAAGGCTCTAAAAATCCTCGACAAGCTCCGCAATGCACAGTACACAAAAGTCTCCTTCGAACTCCAGGAGCAACAACCATAAAAACGCTCTGGTACATGCTCGCATTAAGTCTAAGCGTCACCCTCCACGCGTCGCTGTTGTTCGTCGGTACGCCAACACAAAATGCAACCTTGCCCATGAATCAAGGCCATGCCACACTGCAATTAAATTTAGTCGCCTCCCTTGCATCCACCCCAGAAGCTTTGAAATTCCCACTCGCCCCGGAAGTTTTAGAAACACCTGCACCTAAAGCGGAAGCACTGCCTAAGCCTGTTACTAAACCTACGCCCATGACCGCGCCGGTGATTGAGCAAGTAGCCGCAACTTTGCCCGTGATGCAAGAAATTCTGGAACCTCTCACCCCGGAAATCCCCACGCAAGTAATCCCGGAAGTGGCCCCAGAAGTAGCCCCGCAAACTTCCCCACAAATAACAGACATTACAACGCCCACCCCCGCATCGGTCGATGCCAACACCGACCGCCAGCCCCAAGGCGTCACCACCGAGGTACAACTCCACGACCCCATTCGCCCGGTATACCCCCTGCTCTCACGCCGTCGCGGTGAAGAGGGAACCGTCACTTTAGAAGTTCGCGTCACTTCTAAAGGGCAAGCACGCGTGGTGATGATCACGCAAACCAGCGGCTTTACTAGACTTGACAAGGCTGCCCTAAAAGCTTGCCGTCAAGCGCGATACCTGCCTGCTAAGCATAATGGCCGATGTGTAGACGCGAGCTTCAACTTCAAAGTCCGCTTCCAGTTGCAAAATGCCTCGTAACCGACGATAATTCTAAATAATACCTGCCGCCCTAAATGAGTTAAAACAACTTCCGGAGGGGGTCGGCTGTTTTAATTTTCAAAAAAGACAAAGGAACTTTATGAGTGATCAGAACGCAACGATTGAAAAGGTCGTCATCATCGGCTCAGGCCCTGCTGGCTGGACAGCTGCTATTTATGCAGCTCGCGCAAACCTTAATCCATTGGTACTTGAAGGAGTTCCCAAGACCAACCCCAGCATCGTCCTCCCCGGCGGTCAACTGATGCTCACCACCGAAGTGGAAAACTTTCCCGGCTATCCTAAGGGGGTCGAAGGCCCGCAACTGATGCAGGACATCAAAGACCAAGCCCTGCGTTTTGAGACCCGCATCAAATCAGTCGATGTGCTTAAATGTGATTTTTCCAAGCGTCCTTTCACGCTTGAACTTTCAGACAAATCAACACTCCAAGCTCACAGCGTCATCATTGCCACTGGCGCGACCGCTAACTGGTTAGGCTTGGAAAACGAAATGCGTTTAGCCACCACCGGCGGCGGCGTGTCCGCTTGCGCAGTTTGTGATGGCGCACTTCCCGTCTTCCGCGATCAAGTTTTAGCAGTGGTCGGCGGCGGCGATAGTGCTATGGAAGAAGCCAGCTATCTCACCAAGTTCGCTTCTAAGGTGTATGTGATCCATCGCCGTGATGAATTCCGTGCCTCAAAAATTATGGCTCAGCGTGTTCTAGATAATCCCAAGTGCGAGCCTGTCTGGAACAGCGTTCCCATCGACGTGTTAGGCGACAGCAAAATCACGGGCGTGAAACTCAAAAACACCAAGACAAACGAAGAGTCCGTTTTGGAAGTCAAAGGTTTGTTCATGGCCATTGGCCACACACCTGCGACAAACTTTCTTGACCCGGATCAAATTGATCTCACGGCTAAAAAATACGTCCAAATGCCCG
>JAESSU010000556.1 GCA_016763955.1 Phycisphaeraceae bacterium
AAGCCGATTACCAAGAAGCCCTTGGAAACGCGCATGGGTAAAGGTAAGGCCGAGCCAGAGTTCTGGGCAGCCAAGGTAAAGCAAGGCACAATCATTTTTGAATTGGCCGGCGTTCCCAAGGACATCGCCCGTTCAGCAATGCTGCGTGTGGCACATAAGATGCCGTTCAAAGTCCGTTTTGTTGAACGTCGTCACGTATAACCCGATGCCTTGGTAAAGCCAAGAAGACGGGCTGATAAGGATCAGAATTATGAAATCAAGTGAAATTAAAAAACTTAGTGACGAGCAGGTTTCTGCGGAAATCAAAAGCAATCGTCGCCAGATCTACAGCTTGCGTAGCCAGGCCGTGACTGAAAAGTTAGAAAACCCCGGTCATAAAGGTACGTTACGTCGTGACGTGGCTCGCCTGATGACCGAAAAACGTCAGCGTGAAATTGCTGCTAAAGGCGCATAACCATGGCCCAGCTAAATGAAACACAAACAGGACGCGGCCCACTAGTGGGGACCTTAAATGGTGTAGTGACCTCAGACAAGCGTGATAAAACATGCTCCGTTGAAGTCAAGTACAGCGTTAAGCACCCTAAGTATGGCAAGTACCTGCGTCGTTCGACTCGTTATCAAGTCCACGATGAAGGCAACGCCGCTAAGCTTGGTGACACGGTCGAAATCGTGTGCTGCCGCCCTATAAGTAAGACCAAGACCTGGCGTCTGGTCAAAGTTGTTAAAAGTCAGTAAATCACCGCACAAATAGTGCGTTGTATTGAGGATGACAAACCATGATTCAGCAGGAATCACAAATTGAAGTCGCGGATAACACGGGTGCAAAAATTGCATACGTCATCCGCGTACTCGGACGGTCGACTGGCCGCATGCGACACACCCGACCTTGCGCAAGCATTGGTGATAAAGTGGTGTGCAGCATCAGAAAGTCTCTGCCTGGTAGTGACATGAAGACCGGCACCATTGTAAAAGGTGTTGTCGTTCGCACGAACTACCCAGTACGTCGTGCTGATGGCAGTTACGTCCGATTTGATCGTAACGCAATTGTGCTCATCGACGATAACGGTAACCCACGTGGAACCCGTATCTTTGGTGCCGTAGCTCGTGAGCTACGTGAACAGAACTATATGAAAATCGTATCCCTCGCTTCTGAGGTTGTCTGAAACGGAGTAAATGAAATGCCAAGACACATTCGCAAAGGTGACACGGTGTTTGTTCGATCCGGCTCGGACAAAGGAACCACCGGCAAAGTGATGCAGGTGATTCCCGATACCGATCGCGTGATCGTTGAAGGTGTTAATGTTCGTAAGAAAAACATTAAGCCCTCACAAGCAAACCCTCAAGGGGGCACAGTCGAGAAAGAAATGTCCATCCACATTTCTAAAGTCTCACCGCTGGCTTCTGATGGTAAACCCACACGTGTTCGATTCGAAAAACGTGCTGATGGTTCCAAGGTTCGCTTGGCCGTACGCAACGGTGAACAAATCGGTCCGGAACTTAAGAAAGCCCGGAAATAAGCATTAACCAAGGTGACCTGACAGGGGTCAGGTAAAATAGGGGAGTTCATAAAATGACAACTCCACGTTTAAGAGAAAAATTTAATACAGTGGCTCGCCCACAGCTCACAGAGAAATTCGGAATTAAAAATCCGATGGCTCTACCAACCCTAGAAAAAATCGTCTTAAACGTCGGTATGGGTCGGCAGCTTGAAGGCACCAAGGTCAATGCAACCGCTAAAGAACAGGTTCTAACTGACCTAGCGACCATCACCGGCCAAAAAGCCGTTATGGTTAAAGCCAAGAAGTCAGTGTCGAACTTTAAAGTTCGTATTGGCTATGAAATCGGTGCCATGGTGACCCTCCGTGGTGCAAGAATGTGGGAATTCTTCGATCGTCTAGTGAGCGTGGCAATCCCACGTATCAAGGACTTTCGTGGATTGAAGGACAACAGCTTCGACGGTCGAGGCAATTACTCCTTCGGCATCACAGAGCAAGGTATTTTCCCCGAAATTGACATGGCTAACGCCAAGTTTCTCCATGGGATGAACATTACTCTGGTGTTTAAAAATTCGACCAACGAAGTGACCAAAGAAGCGCTCAACGCGATCGGCATGCCGTTCGTTAAGCGTGACGAAGCATAATATAGGAACGACTAATATGGCGTCCAAATCAACGATTACGCGAAACGACAGAGTTAAAGCAACAGTGGCTAAGTACGCTGAAAAACGCAGAGAACTCAAAGAAGCTGGCAACTATCTGGAACTCCAGAAACTGCCCCGCGACTCATCACCCACACGCGTTCGTAACTTGTGTGCACTAACGGGTCGTAGCCGAAGTGTGTATCGCAAGTTTAAGATCTCCCGAATTATGCTTCGGGAACTCGCCTTGCAAGGCAAGATACCAGGTATGCGTAAGGCATCTTGGTAAATCGTACAGGAATTTACGGAAATCCGGCTCGCCGGAATCTGGACTAAGTACTACTGCAACCACTCATGTAGAGTGACTAGCAAATTGGAGAATACCCATGGCATTGAGCGACCCGATCGCCGACATGCTGACCCGAATCCGCAACGCGGTACGCAACCGCTCAGAGCGCGTCGACTGCCTTAACAGCAAAGTCTGTAAAGGTATCGCCAGCGTGCTTAAGAGCGAAGGTTACATTAATGACTATGCCGTCATCGAAGACGGCCGTCAAGGTATCCTTCGTATTGAGCTAAAGTACGGCCCTCTTGGTGAATTGGTGATTAACGCCATTCGTCGTGAGTCCAAACCTGGTTGCCGGGTCTACAAAAAAGTCAAAGAACTTCCCCAACCACTAGGTGGCTTGGGCATCTGCATTGTAAGTACTCCCTCGGGCGTGCTCTCAGACCGCAGTGCTCGTGACCAGCGAATTGGTGGCGAACTACTTTGCACCGTAGAGTAATTCACTTTCCTTACAGATCACTTCGTTGTACGAAGTGCATGTAGGAACGGATTAACCGAGGGCTGCTTAAAATAAGCCTTATCGGAAGGAAATGAAAATGTCACGAATTGGTAAACAACCTATTGCAATCCCAGACGGTGTTACAGTCACCGCCAAGGGCTGTGATATTCAGGTCGAAGCAAAGGGTGGTAAGCTCAGCTTCACCCACCGATCAAAAATCACGGTCGCAATCGATGCTGACAACAAGGTGATTAATGTCACCCGTCCGGACGACAACCGCGAAAGCAAAGCGCTCCACGGCCTAACTCGCTCACTGATCCAGAATATGATCATTGGTGTTACGACAGGTTACACCAAAGAACTGGAAATCAATGGTGTGGGGTGGAATGGTCAAGTCAAGGGCAGAGAAGTGCACTTGAATGTGGGCTATGCAGACACTCGCATCGTCGGTATCCCCGATGAGATCACTGTTGAGATCGCAGCTAATAAGATCAAAGTCAGCGGAGCCCACAAGCAATTGGTGGGGCAATGTGCCGCAATGATCCGTTCACACCGTAAACCTGAACCGTACAACGGCAAGGGTATCAAGTATTCCGACGAAGTCATCATCCGCAAGGAAGGCAAGGCTTTGGCCGGTTAATAGCCGCTTAAGCTACCTAGACCTGTACAAAATTAAATTGGCAGGTTAGGAAGGTCATCACGATGAAACCACATAAAATAAAAACACTCCGCCGCCGTCGCCGTAAAATCGGTGTCCGCAAGTCTGTATTCGGTGTCGCAACACGCCCCCGTCTAACTGTTTATCGCTCGCTCAAGCAGATCTATGCACAGATCATTGACGACATGGACGGTAAGACCTTGGTTTCTTGGAGCACCGTTCAAGCTAAAATTTCTGTAGGTGGCAATGTTGCCGCTGCAACAGAAGTGGGCAAGCAACTTGCTGAAAAAGCAAAGGCCGCGGGCATTACCAAAGTTCAGTTCGACCGCAATGGTTTTAAATACCACGGTCGCATCAAGGCATTAGCTGACGGTGCACGCGAAGCTGGACTCGACTTCTAAATCCCCCCCCCGGAAGTATTCCTTAGTGAAATTTTTCGCTTAGGGTAAACCGGATTGACAAGACCTGGACTTGAGATGCCCAGGCAAATGAAAGTAATTCAATAATGGCTGAATTTCTCGAAGATAATTCCAAGACACTCGAATCCACCACCGTCTACTTGTGGCGTAATGCTAAAGTAGTCAAGGGTGGGCGACGTTTTAGTCTTTCCGCTCTTGTGGTCGTTGGTGACCGCCAGGGTAGTGT